>SKWY01000255.1 GCA_007128675.1 Deltaproteobacteria bacterium
CCAGAGCCGGACCAAAGCGGGCTGATCGTTGGACCTAGGTCACAAGCACGAAATAACCGAAGAACGGCCATACACCAGGACACGGGCAACCTCGGCGCGGAGTCGGAGCGTAGAGGCACGATCTGGAATACGAGCGCCGAGCTGGTGGAGGACTACGAGGCTAACTACATCGGATGTACCGCTGGTGTAGAAGGCTCGGACATCGCCGTGATACGAGACGGGACCAACTCTCACACCTTCGTAATGGCTTTCGAGAATCACTTCGAAGTAAGCCGAATCGACGATCCCTTCACCGGCGATGGAGTCTGTCTCGACATCTCCGTAGACCCACAAGGTGATGCACAGGAGCCCGATGTACACGGCCTTGCCGTACGCGACAACGGAGACCTATGGATTGCCACTTCACACGACATCAGTGTTCTAGTCGATGGCGAGAGCGAGGTGTTGGAGCGACACGCCTTCAATTTGCACGGTTCGGGCGTGCTCTACCACGCCGTGGCTTTTGGCCATACGGACGATCAGGAAGAGGAAGAGAGCCTGCTCGTCACAGACGACGATATGAGCTTGCTTAGATCTCCCATGCCCTTTGACCCGGACGCCGAGAGCATCTTCAATGCCGCGCAGAACATCACCTATATCGCGCGAGGAGAGCTGGACCTGGGTTCACAGATAAACGAGGTATGGGTGGCAAGCCTTGATGATGGCGTCTATCGAATCGAGAATATCTTGGCCGAAAACGGCGACAGCATTCACTTCACGGCCGACAACAGTGATCTCTCGAGCGACACCGTCGGTCAAATCGTCTGGGAGCCTTACTCTGAAGACATCTGGATCGCCACTAATGAAGGCATATCACGCTACAAGAGAGACGTAGGCGAGATCGTCTCCATTCCAAGAAACCAAAGCGGACTATGTGACGCGGAGGTCCAGGCCGTGACTGTCGATCCTGATCTTTTGAGCAGAGGCCGCCGCATCTATGTCGGCTGTAACGACAGTGCTCATGCCCTAATCAGACCCGATTGAGCTTTGGTCTAAGGCAACTCTGAACCGTGGTTTCGAGTCAGCTCGCGGCCGCTAGTCGCGCCCCGTAGGCCGGCAGCAATAGAAGAACGAAGCGCGAGGCGACGATGTGGGGCCTCGCCGTCCCGTTTGATGGTCTCGTGAGAATGCTATAGACTCTCTTCTTTCAAAAAGACTCTCTAGAGCAAAGGAGAGGGGACCACATGACCCACTCGATTAGGCTGGGCGATTCTTGGAAGTACTTCTTTCTTTTGCTTGCGAGCCTCTTGGCTTTCGGCTGCGAGACGGAACTAGAGCCCAAACCGCTCTCCGTCGCGGTTACCGGCTCCGACCAGACCGTGCTCATCGATGGCGATTACGTGGATGTGGAGCTCGATGGAACGGGAAGCTATGTAGTCGGCATGCCGGAGGCAAAGCCCTCCGGCCGTTGGAGCATCGTCTCCGATACGAGCACGGCTGACGGCGGCAGCGGCGCCTCCATTGAGAATCCCGATGCCCTGAAGACGCAGATGAGAATCAGCTCCCCAGGGCTTCATGTGGTTCGTCTCGACGTATCATATGATGACCGTGACGGCACACCGGCCTATCTGAACATACAAGCAAGACCCCTCATCGAGCCTCCAGTCGCGGATGCAGGCCCCGATCAGACTGTCACACCCGGAGACCTCGTCGAGCTGGACGGCACCGCGTCTTATGCCCCAGGAGGAGGCTCGCTCACGTTCTCTTGGCGACAAGCGCTTGGCCAGGCGGTCGACCTCCAAGGAGACGACACGGCCACCCCCAGCTTCCAGGCACCAGAGCAGGCTGGAGAGTTGGGCTTCTCGCTGGTGGTAACCGACGAGCGGGGCCTGGAGAGCGCTCCGGCCCAAACGGTTGTAACGGTAGAGGAGCTGCCGCCTGTCTCGGTGACTATCGTCTCTGGACCTGGAACGGTGTATGCCAACGAGCCATTTTCGATTGTAGCCGAGATACACAATGCGGCGGGAGGCATCGTCGCGAGCTACGACGAGGAGGTGCTCGTCGCAATCAAAACCGGCCCGGCGGAAGGTGCTTTGTCCGGCACCCTTTCGGTTCATCCAGTCGAAGGAGTGGCGGTCTTCAACGACCTGGCTCTCGACCACCGTGGTGACTACACCCTCGAGGTCTCATCGAGCTCCCTCGAGTCGGATACCAGGGATGTCACCGTGGAGGAGCCGCCACTGCCACCAACCCACCTCTATGTTACGGGCCAGCCCCCGGCCGAGGTCGGCGCCGGCGTCGTGTTCGATGTGATTGTCGTGGCAAGAGATTCGCAAGACGAGATCGCGACGACCTTTGACGGCGAGGTCAGCCTAGTCGTCCACTCCGGCCCCGGCGAGCTTATCGGCGACACCACGGTAAACGCTTCCGGCGGCGAAGCCCGCTTCTCGAACCTGCGTCTGACCGTCGTGGGCGGCTACATCCTGGAGGCGAGAGCAGATTCTCTCAATTCCGGGTTCACTACCGAATTTGCGGTGGTTCCGGGCCCCGCCAGCACCCTGGACATAGTCTCCCAGCCAACGGACGAGATACAAGTCAACAGGCCGTTCACCATTGTGGCCGAGGTACAGGACGATTACGGGCATCTGGTGGTCGATTACGCAAGCGAGATCTCTATCGCCCTCCACCAGCCGGGCCAAACAGAAGCATCGCTCGGAGGCAATACAGAGAAAGTGCCCGAATCCGGCATCGTCACCTTTGACGATCTCTATCTCGATGCCCCCGGCACCTACCGTCTACGATTGTCGGGAGATGGCCTGGCCGATGCACACACAGACGACATAGATGTTTCGGAGCTTGCCGCTACCCAGCTGGTGGTGGACACGTACCCGACCGATTCGGTAGTCGCTGGAGAGGAGTTCACGATTGTCGTACATGCCCACAACGAGGACGACGAGCTCCACACCGGGTTTTCCGGAGAGGTAACGCTTAGCGTTCTCGATGGACCGGATGGTGGAGCTCTTCTCGGCACGACCGCGGTCAATGCGGACGATGGAGTAGCACTATTTGAGAATCTCCGTCTCGAAGTTTCAGGCGAATATGAACTCGAGGCGACCTCTTCCGGTCTCGACTCGGACACTGTGGCGATCGAGGTCATTCCGGGTGGGCCGGCGGTGCTCGTAGTTTCGATGACGCCAGAGGGAAATCCGATAGCGGGCTCGCAGTTCAACGTGGCTCTCGAGGTGTTCGATGACCATGGTAACGCCGTCACCGATGCCGAGGGCCAGGCAAGCATTGCCATTCAAACCGGGCTGGGAGTGCTCGAGGGAGATACTCAGGCCGAGGTGACAGACGGCGAGGGGACCTTTGAGGATCTATGGATTTGTGAGGCCGGCGAGGACTATTCCCTTCGCGTCTCCTTCGATGGCATCGAAGAGGACACCTCGTCCTTCGATGTGCTGGTTGGAGACCTGTCAGGGAATACCACCACCATCACCGCTGACCCCGACCGGATTATAGCCAATGGCATATCGACCTCGGACATCGTGGTGACGGCAAAGGACGGCTGCGGCAACAGGCTGTGGGAAGGCGGCAGCGAAGTAGATCTGGAGACTACGGCCGGCACGCTAAGCGATGTATTGGATAATGACGACGGCACATATACCGCGATCCTCACTTCGTCGCTTGGGGACAGCGAAATAGCAGAGATCAGCGGCACAATCGACTCGTTTCCGATTGAGACGACAGTGGAGTTCGTCGCTAGCGGCGGGCCGCTGCAGGAAGCGAGGCCCTCCTCTGGCTACCAAGCCGAAGCAACCTTCCCCACACAACCCATCCAAGGCAATCTCTTGGTAGCAGTGTCGGTTCATAGAATGGACTGGACGGAACCATTCATCGATGGTGATGACTGGAACCACGTGGAGACGGTTCTTGGAAATATGCAAGATAACAACCAGCGGATCGCAATGGCGATTTGGTACAAGATCGCCGGTGATAATGAACCGAGAACCGTTCAGACGCATTGGGAGCTTGATGGCGGCGGTGGCAACACCAGCAGGCATAATACACTCATAGTTCAGGAGTACGCAGGCACCTACAGCTTCGACACGCATGG
This sequence comes from Deltaproteobacteria bacterium, assembly GCA_007128675.1. Lineage (GTDB taxonomy): Bacteria > Myxococcota > Myxococcia > SLRQ01 > SLRQ01 > SKWY01. The sequence goes on from SKWY01000255.1 coordinate 4,094, forward strand.
CTCGGAAACGAGCCACGACAGCCAAGAGTCCTCCTTGACCATTGAGACGCAAGAGCCCGCTTCCGCCTCCGACTCGTTAATCGTCGGTGCCTTGGGGATGCGTGAGGATACGAACGAGGCAGTTTGGAGCAATGGTCTTGTCAGTAGAATTCGATACGTCTCGGACGATGTCTCTAGGTTCACGACTGCCCAACTAGCATCAAGAACCGCGAATACAGCTCAACAGTGGGAGTCCACGGCCGACTGGTCTCAAGACACATACGCCGTTGGAGCTCTTCTCGTCTTTTCCCGAGTACCCGATGCCCTCGGGATCGTCTCCGGCGATGGCCAGGCTGGAACGGTCGGCGAGCCCCTCGACGACGAACTCGTCGTACGAATAGTCGATTCCGTTGGGCTGCCGGTCTACGACCAAGAGGTGACCTTCGAGATCGAGGGTCCAAATGGAGCCTCTGGCCAGCTAGAGCCGTCTACCGTCAACACGAATGAGCACGGCGAGGCTTCCACATCCGTGACGCTTGGCGGCACAGTCGGAACCTACACCATCAGGGCGAGCGCCTCGGGAGAACTGGACCCAGATCAAGTCACCTTCAGCGTCGACGCACATCCAGGCCCCCCCGATGCAGACCAAACGACAATTACGGCGACTCCAAGAGAGATCCTGGCGGATGGAATCTCGACCTCCACGATTATCGTCGAACTCAAGGACTCTTTCGGTAACCCGGTTCACCCTAATGACGAGATCGTGTGCCTGGAAACGGATGCCGGCACGTTGGACGGAGACCAAGGCGACTGCGAGCCTGGCCAGGTTCAAGCCGAGTATGTCGGCGGCGCTTATGGTGCAGATCTAGTTTCATCGACGCCTTTTGGCGCGACTGCAGAGGTTAGTGGAACCATCGACGGGGAGCAGGACATTCTCGATTCGGCCACCGTCGTATTCAGGCTGGCCGGCGAGCCCGTCCAGCAGACGACCAACACCGAAACAGGAAATATAGCCACCGCCACCTTTGACACACAGCCCACCGAGGGCAACCTCTTGGTCGCGGTCTCGGCGCACAGAATGGATTGTTCAGTTCCCAACCTATTCGGCGACGATTGGGAGCTAGTAATCGAACACCACGACACCGGCGGCCACCAGAAAGGTCTTGCGGTGTGGTACAAGATCGCCGGTCCGGACGAACCCGTGGAGATACAAGCTCAGTGGACTCATCCGGACGACTCCACCAATGAGGACAGGAGTAACGCTCTCGTGGTTCAGGAGTACTTCGGGACTTTCGAATGGGATGTGGAAAACGTGGAGACTACCGGAGGCAGCACGGAGTCAATCCTTAGCACCGGGTTCACAGATCCATCAGCCGGAGGCGACTCGTTGGTAGTTGGGGCGCTCGGGATGCGCGGCGAAGCGGCCGAGGCCTCCTGGACCAGGGGGCTCACCGCCGACATTCATCATATATCGGCAAACACCCCAACGGATTCTTGGGACATTACGGTACAGGTAGCCTCTCGAGTCGCCTTCGGAAGTGAGGAGTGGGAGTCGACGGCATCCGACTGGGGGGGAGACAGGGCGGCCATCGCGGCAATAGTCGTATTCTCCTTCTTGGGGACGCCCACATTCGCCGGCGGGGAAGGAACCATCGAGGATCCATACCGGATCTCCGATGCCTTCGAATTGCAGAGGATCTCTCGCGATCTCGAGGCGCACTATCTATTGGTGGACGACATAGAGGCAGGCGAAACGATCGACTGGAACGGTGGGCTCGGCTTCATGCCAATCGGAGACGACGACAATCCCTTCACCGGAACATTCGATGGGGATGGTAACTTCATCTTCGACCTCTATATGAATCGGCCCGACCAGAACGATGTCGGTCTTTTCGGACTGATAGAGGAAGAGGGCACTGTCGTAACAAATGTCTGCCTCGAGAATGTCTATATCGTGGGCGAAGAGCAAGTTGGCGCCATCGCGGGCCGAACCTACTATGACACTGTCGTCGAGTATGTTTGCTCCACCGGTTACATCGAGGCCACAAACAGGCGAGCCGGAGGTTTGATCGGTTATAGCCGATACGATACATTCGTTCGTCATAGCTATTCTAGGGCAACCATAATCGCCGATAGTGAGTATGCTGGAGGACTGGTCAGCTACAGCCGAGATGACAGCATCATAGAGGGTTGCTACTCGACTGGGTTCGTATCCGATGTAGACCGATCGGGAGGCCTAGTGGGCCGAGAGAGAGGAGGCGCAGAGTCCCGTAACTCCTACTGGGACATCGACACATCGGACCAAACTGACAGTGCCGGTGATGAAGAGGGGAAGACCACCTCTGAAATGACAAACGAGTCGACCTTTGTCGGCTGGGATTTCACCGACATTTGGGGCATGGATCCCGGTATCAATGATGGTTATCCGTATTTGCGGGTATTCCACCGTTGAAGGTAGGCCACCGAGGGGCACCGAGGGGGACGACCGAGGGGGACGTTGCTTCACATAAGA
>SKWY01000033.1 GCA_007128675.1 Deltaproteobacteria bacterium
GGGCTCTGGTTAGCCCCAAGGAGCCCGTTGCGGCGGAAAGCTCCGCTGACTGCGTTGTGTCGTGTTGTCTTGGAACTATGTTCACGACTCCAAGAAAGGCTCCCGAGCCGAACAAGGAAGAAACCGGACCACGCACTATCTCTATTCGCTCGACTTCCTCCAGATCCAGGCTGTGATCCCTACCGAGATACCCGTGCCCCGCGTAGATCTCGTTCATGGTGTGGCCGTCGTAGAGAATCAGGACTCGGCTATTGAGGTCCCCTGGAGGAGAGAAGCCACGAACTCCCAGGTACTCATAGGTGCGGTCATTGGAGACAAAGATCCCACGTATGCCGGCGAGGGCTTCTGGCAAAGAGGAGTAGCCAAAGGCATCGATCTCTTCCCTCGAGATAACGGTGATCGAGGCTGGTGCTTCCTCAATGGGAACTTCTATTTTTGATGCTGCGGTAGTCTTCGCGCCGACGAAGGGGAGATTCGCGCGGATGATGGTGCGCTCATCCTCTTTTAGGAGCACTTCCTGCCGATGTGGCCTCATGTCCTCCATGAGAACCTCGACCTCGTGTGTTCCGGCCGGCAGCTCGAGAACGGCGGGAGTGAACCCTAGGTCTCTTTCGTCGACACGGACCAGTGCTCCATCATGATTGGCAGTGACCACCAAGGTGCCAGTAGGGGGGGGCCTTGGAGACAAACGAAGAGGGACGGTTGTCTCCTCGTCGGCGATTGCCTCTACCGAAAGCTGCTCGGGCAAGTGACCTTCGGCGCTCACGTGCAGTAGATGTCTTCCCGGGCTCAGGCGAACTGGTTCGGGGAGCGTTCCGACTAGCTCTCCATCCGTCCTGTCGAGCCGCACTTCTGCGCCATCCGGAGGCCCGTCTAATCGCACGTATCCCCAGATGAACTCCAAATCAACCTTTAGCTCTTGGGTCGTGCCGGTCTCGAGGATCGTTTCGGTTGAGAAATCGCGGTGGCCTTGCAAGGACAGAACTACCGTTGTATCTCCGGCGGGAAGCGCGAGAGTCCTCGGGGTGATTCCCCTGGAGCCGAGATCCCGTCTTTCGATGAAGATATCGGCTCCTGGAGGTTCGGTCTCGACATACAGAAGGGCTACCCTGGGCTCCAATCTGGCGAGGCTTCTTTCGACGGAAGCTCGATCTTCATCGGGCCCATAATCATCGAGGACCTCTCGGTAGTATCGATAGGCCTCATCGTAGCGTCTTAGCCGTTCGTAGCAACGAGCGATATTGTGGATGACATTTCGATTTCTTACTAGTCGGTTCGAATGAAAGAACTCCGCCAGAGCGTCCTCGTATCTCTGAGCTCGATAGAAGGCAACACCTCGGCTGAAACGCAAATCCGCTTCATCAGCTGTATTATCCGCTTCTGCCGGCTTGGGAAGCATGAACAGAAACAGTAGAACCAAGCCGGTTGTTCGCAGGTAGGTTGAAAACATACTTATCCTTTGTGTTGCCTCTAAGAGTCTTGCCGTGCTTCTTTGCGACGGGCCATTCGAGAGGAAAGCCGTCCCGGTGACAAGGTGCTTCAGTTCAGGAGGCACTGACAAGCTTGCCACTTCACTCGCCAGGCAGAGTCGAGCATGCTTTCCTATTCTTGCTGGCGCCCACGCCAGGTGTGCTCCCGGAGCCGCTCTCTGAACTTGTCGAGATCCATCTTGATTTCTATCGGCCGGTCTTGATGTCGAGTGGTGGCTCCTCTTTGCGCGGCCGTGCTCGGCGCAGGTTGACGTCTACATCAATATCTCTTTCGGGACTAACCTCTCGAAAGGCGGGTCGATGTCCGGAAAGGCGGAATATCAGTCTCAAAGGCTCCTGGGATCTAAGAACCCTATGCTCCATTGGGGTCGTACCAAGGGTCTCATTGCCGAGCAGGACGGTGGCTCCTGAAGGCCGGCTGGTCAGATTCAAAATGACCTCTTCTGGGGTAGCCGGCTGGGCGCCCTCCTCGTTTCGTTCTCTTGTCTCAATGGAGTCATCGGACTCTAATTCGAATTCCAGGAGCGGAGAGCCAGATGCGGGCAACTGACGTCTTACGGTCAAGTAACCTTGCTTCTCGACCTCGAGATGTCCGCCGACATCTTTTGGAAGGACATGGGTGAACAGGGGAGTCGTTCCGATGGATTTGCCGTCGAGAATCACCCGGGCACCAGAGGGGTTAGTGATGACAGTCAGTTCTCTTTGTGAGGATGTAGCGAAGGGACCAAGAAGAAGGAGCGCCAAAACGGCTGTAGCGGCGAGGAAGAAGCCGATTATTGGAACTCGATAGGAACCTCGTGAGTGAGCTTTTTCGAGAAGGGCTCGAGAGGATTGTCCTCTGGAGACCTCCGTGTCATCGAGTTCGCTTCGTTCTCTACCCGCTCTGGATCCAATTGGGGTTCCTTGACGAGAGACCATACTGAAGGGAGTCTTGCCTACGACACCCGATGGGGTCTGGTCGAGGTCCATCAATGGTCTGCCCTGCTCCTTCTCTTCGGCTAGACGGTCTGCGTAGATTTCCTTCAAGTAGGCTCCAAGATGAGCGGATGAGCCGGATTGCCTGGTTTGAACTAGCCAGTCCTCGAGAGCAAGACGCAGCTCTCCGGCGCTGTCGAAGCGGCCTTCGGGTTCCTGGGAGAGGGTCTTGAGAATGATTCCTTCCAGCCTCTCGTCGATTGCGGGGTTGGCCAAGGAAGGTCTAGGCACCTCGCACTCGGTCACCGCCTTGAGAATCGCGATCTCGCTATCGCGAGCAAACAGGCGCTCGTGGGTTGCCATCTCATAGAGAACGACGCCGAGAGCGAAGATATCGGAGCGATGATCTAGAGGCTTGAGGGCCGCCTGCTCCGGGGACATATATGGATACTTGCCCTTCAATGTGCCCGTTGCGGTATGTACACTTCGACCTGCGGCTCTCGCAATCCCAAAGTCGATTACCTTCACCTCGCCCTCGAAGGTAACGAGGATGTTCTGCGGAGAGACGTCTCGGTGGATGATTCCAAGGGGGCTATTGTTCCTGTCGGTTGCCTTGTGCGCATAATCCAGACCGGCAGCCGCGTCTGCCGCGATACGCGCCGATAATGGAATGGGCGGAAGCTTGGCATGCTGAGCTGCTTTCTTCCAGATTCGCTTCACATCGTCGCCGTGGACGTACTCCATGGCGATGTAATAGAGGCCATCGACCTCTCCAAGGTCGAAGATTTGGGCGATATTCGCATGATTGAGACGAGCTGCAATGCGTGCCTCATCGAGGAACATCCTCGTGAACTCCTCGTTCTCCACGAGGTGGGGCAGCAGCACCTTTACGACGAGCAGCTTCTCGAACCCCTCCAATCCCGCTTGGCGAGCGAGATAAACTTCCCCCATGCCTCCCGAGGCTATGCGCCTAAGAAGCTCGTAGCGACCAAAAGGAATGCCCATGAAGTGCCCGGCTTGCTACAGATTAGAGTTGGTCCAGGACCTGAAGGTAGAGCTTACAACAGTATTGGAGAAGCCGGCGGCAAGGTCAATTAGCCGGTTCCTTGGAAAGAAGGGACACCAGGTGCCGGCCCTAAGGGGTAAGCAATCCTCTATGGAAGCCGAACTCGATACAGATCGAGTCCATCCGTCTCGCATGACGATTCGTTCACTCTCATCAAAGAGCGTTCTCGATCATGCGTGAGGCGCTACTAGTTCTTCTCATTGCGGTGGCTCTTGCAATGCTGGCCACCCTGGGTCGGATGCCCTTTGAGCAGGCGATCATCGTAGGAGGATGGCTCATTGTCCTCGGCCTCCTCATTGGCCTGCCTTGCGGTGTTCTCTATCACGTTCTTCTTCACCGTGCATTGACCCGTGCGGGTGGGGCGCCAAGAGGCTGGATCTGGCACCCCACCAAGCTTCATGACGGGGTGCCGAGGAGCGAAAGAGCACGCTTCATGCCCTCGTTTTGGACGGGGGCGGCAGCTTGTGGCCTGGTGTTCTTCGGGTGTGCCGTCGTCTTTGTCGCAGCGATTGGTGAGCTTCTCTTCTGACGGGCTCTCGCTTTCATTCCACGCTGCACAGGCCCCTCAAATGAGGGCGAACCCAATCCTGGCTCCACTGCCCTAGGGCGTGAAGTCGGTATCCGGGTCGAGGCGTAAGACGAACTCCGCCAAGAGTTTGACGGCTGCCTCCACGTCGGAGATGGCCAGAGCCTCGACAGGCGTGTGCATATAGCGCAGTGGAACGGAGATGAGACCGGCCGCCTTGCCTCCGCGAGCGAGCTGGAACGCGTTGGCATCGGTGCCTGTCCCTCTAGGCTCGCCGCCGAGCTGATGAGGAATATCGGAAGAGCGAGCCGCTTCAACGAGCATCTTGAAGACAACTGGATTGATATTGGGGCCGCGGGCGATGATGGGGCCCTTTCCACAGGCAACCTCACCGTGCTTTCTCTTGTCCACATCGGGGTAGTCGGTTGCGTGTCCCACCTCGAGCGCTATGCCCACCGTCGGGTCTATCTCGTAGGCCGTGGTAATGCCGCCTCGAAGGCCGCTCTCCTCCTGAACCGTCCCAGCCACGACGAGATCCACCTTTGCTCCACCTCGCTCTCGGACCTCTCTTGCCGTCTCGGCGCAGATGAAGGCGCCCATCTTGTCGTCGAGGGCTCTTGCGACAATCATGTTGTCTCCAAACTCCTCGAAGCCCACGGCGAAGGTTATCGGATCACCGATCCGTACCGTTGACTTCACGCGCTCCGCCTTCATGCCAAGATCGATGAAGAGCTTATGGGTCTTGGTCACGCTCTTCCGCTCTTCCTCGTCCAGGAGGTGGATCGGGAGCCTACCGAGAATGCCAAGCAGGGGTCCTTCCTCCGTATGCACCTTTACGCGCATGCCCGGAAGCACGGCCTCATCGACGCCACCGATTGGCTTGAACGCTATATAGCCTTCGTCGGTTATGTAAGTGACCATCATGCCGATCTCGTCGATATGTCCGGCGAGCAGCACACTGACTCTCTTGCCTCCGCGCTCGGCGTCGGATCCGCGCATATGACCGTGGACGGAACCCATGACGTTCGTACTTACCTGGTCGGTGAAGGGTCGAAGATAGTCGCGGAGGACGCCAGCCGCGGGCTGCTCGTAGCCGGACGGAGAAGGGGCTTCGGTGAGTGTGCGAAAAAACTCGAGTGATTCCGGACGCATGAGTCTCTCTCCAGTTTGTGTGTCGTTTCCGTAACGGTGGCCGCCGAGCGCTCGTTGGCCGCGAAGGCAGATCAATCTAGACCGGTGCGGCGAAAGATCCAAGGCTTGGGGTGCTGGAGGCTCTCGGCGTAGGGCCTCATTGGTTTGATTCCAAGTGAGGCCATCGACCTGTTATGGTTCATCGCGTGTCGGGTCGTGTCATGCATCGGAGGGGATGGAGGCGCTCGAGGAGGGTGCCTCGAACTTTGAATCCAGCTTGCTTTGCCCTGGAGCTAGTGAGATTTCCAGTGGTCTTGCTTTGCGTCGCCGCGGCGTTTGCCTGCGCGGCCACAAGTCCAACCAAGGGTGCGAGCGAGAGGACGGGGCGTGTAGAGACCACCTTTGCCTTGGTGGGTCTGCCGTGTCCCAGTGCTGGAAGAGGGCTCGAGGGTTGGTTGAGAAGCCATCCGTCCATAAGCCGGGCGAGCTTTGATGTTCAGACGGTAACGATGTCGGTCGTACACGACACCTCGGAGCTTTCGATAAGCGAGCTAGGAGACTTGATAGAGGCGAGAGGGGTACGTGTGGTTCTCGGTCTCGAGCGCGGGTCGATCCGCCCTCCCGTGATTTTTCCCCGAGAGCTCGATGTTTCCTCGTTGCCCGAGGCCAACGAGGACGAGATCGAGGATCATCTGGTGAGCGGGAAGGTCACCGTCTTTCATTTTAGGGCCCCATCGGGGGAGGTCTGTAGCGATCTGGATATGGTCTTGGCCGTTCTGATGCAGTCCAGGGACGATATCGCCTTGCGAAGGCTGGCCTCATCCGGTGTGCCCCTCGTCGTGGTGTATGCCGCGACCGCTCATCGGCATGGACCTTTTCTGGAAGGTGACATAGAGGCGATAGAGGCTGCGATACTCGAGGCGGCGGGGGAAGAGAGCGTGCGGCTGCCGGACTGAAACGTTTTCGATCAGTTGAGTGATCCTCGATGGTCGCTATCGGGTAGAATCATGGACCATGACGGTTCTCTTCCGGCGGCTCGAAATCGAAAACGAAGAGCTTCGAGAGGAGAACCTCGCTCTTCGTGGTGCCGTATCCCTGCTTCATAGGATCGCCAACCTGGTGCGAGAGTCGACCGAGCTAGAGCCGACCGGTTATGCCGTGCTTACCGGTGTTACGGCTGGGGTGGGTCTCGGCATGAATCGCGCCATGCTCTTCTATACGGACGGGATCGAGCGGACGCTAGTTGGAGTGGGAGCGGTGGGTCCAGCGGACAAGGAAGAGGCTGATAGAGTGTGGAAGTCCATCGAGAAGGAGGCGCCCGACCTGCAGACTCTTTATGCGGCGGGCCTCCATCAGCGGGACAATCCTGGCAGGCTGGATCGCATTGTTAGAGCGCTGCGCATCCCCGCCGATGGCGATAACCCCATCTCGATCGCGCTGAAGCA
>SKWY01000044.1 GCA_007128675.1 Deltaproteobacteria bacterium
CCGAGGCCTGCACCTGCTTCTCTTTCGCCTCGTCCTCACGAGCCTCTCTTCTTCGTCTGTGCCTCTGGAGAAGAGTGTGTGCGACGATATCGAGAAGGGCCAAGAAGGCGAGCAGCACCACGATCACGGCGGCCGACCACAGAGGCCAGATAATCACAAACCCACCAATGAACCCCACGAGACCACCAAGGAGGGTGATGAAGGAGAGCTTATCGTCGGCGAACTCCCGGAATCCCGTCTCCAGCTGATCAGCCGTCACGGTGGAGAGCTGCTTTCGAACCACCCTGTGAACGTCTATCTCCCGAATGAGGGACATGACGACCCGCGTCAGCGCCGCATCCAAGGAGGTGTGCTTCTTCTCTAGAAACGAAGGGACGTGATCGAGGGCTTCGTCGATCTCTCCAACTAGCCGGTCTAGAGTCTCCGGCAGCCTCTCTACCTCCTCGTCGACGATTCGGACCACGGGCCCGCGCCATACCCGCCGCAACCCTCGTACGAGACCGGTCGCGAAGCGGCGACCCGTTATCTCCTCGACGCGGTGCTCCACCTCGTCTATCAGCTCCTCCCGAAAACGCTCGCTCCTCGTGAAGCGCACGGCATAGGTCAGCACTAGCTGCTTCGTATCCCGGACGAACTCCGGATCCCTGACCATCCGGCGAACCTCGAGCCCCGTCTCCTGAATCAACCTGGAGATGAGCTCGCTCTCCTCCAGCTCCTTTCTTATGATCTCCTCATTGATGAGCTTCTCGATGACCTCGTCGGCCACCTTCTTGATGATCTCGTCCCGCTGCGCCGGTATCAGACCTTGTCCGAAGACAGGCCTAATCTCCCTTGGACGAAAGAGCATCTTGATGGCGATCCAGTTGGTGCCGAACCCGATGAGAGAGGCTATGGAGCAGCTTCGAAGAATCTGCCTTATCACCGGCTGCTCTATGAAGAACGAGAGCAGGAAAACAGTAAGAACAACGGGTGCGAAGATCTTCAAGGCGAAGCGAAGGCCTTTTCCCGTCGAGAAAGCCAGCCGCTCGATGCTGACCCTCTCGTCCCAGTCACGGATTGGGGTCAAGGGAAGCCCAGTGACGGGATGGGTGCGAATACGACTCTTCCACTTCTCTACATAAGGCCCTATCCCGAGCTCACGAAAACGGTTCATCCAGGATCCGTCCTGCCCGTCCAAATCCCGTTGACCGTCTTCTCTTGGAGTCTCCTCGGACATCGATGGCAATGATAGCCTCATTGGCCGCCTCGCCACGAGACAAACGAGCCAAAATGCCCGCCCACGCCAACCTCCTTTTCGCACTCCCAGAGCCGACCTCGAACTCTCGCGATCGCGAAAGCCGTGAGCCGGACAGCGAGAGACCCTGCTCCGTGCCAAGGGACGCCAGCGCAGCCAAAGCTACGTCAAGAAACGACGAGCGAGCAAATAGGCCACAGCCCCCGGGATCCTGATCAGCAGCAGGCGACGAGGTCTTGCGACCGCTTCTTGGTCCAACCCTCGAGGCAGCGGGCCCAAACTCTTTCTTATGGGCTCTTCGTCGTTCGGATCCCCAAGACCGGCTCGACCATCATGCTCGAACCGGTCTTGCCTAAGGCGGCAGGCGTAGACAGAGTTCACCCCGAGCAGCCGACGGATCGACGAAGACACTCGAGGACAATAAGAGAACCCGATCCGAAAAGCTCTCCTCGAACCAACATTATTTGCCAGGGGGAAAAGGATGAAATGCAAGGACTTCATGAAGACGAGCTTCAAGTGCGTGCTGCCCTCCGATGATTGCCACACGGCAGCCAAGCATATGCGCGATCACAACTTCGGCTTTCTGCCGGTTTGCAACGAGCATATGGAGCCCGTTGGAACCCTGACCGACAGGGATATCTGCACCCGGGTCTGTGCCGAGGACAAGCTCGCAAGCAAGACCAAGGTCTCCGACGTGATGACCCAGCACGTCGTCAGCTGCTCGCCGGAGGACGACATGTCCATCGCCGAGGATTTGATGGCAAGACACAAGAAGTCCCGCATCATGGTTGTTGAAAACGGCAAGGTCGTCGGAGTAATCAGCCTCTCCGACGTTGCCGAGCGCGAGACCCAAGAGAAGGCGGGCAAGACCCTGAAGGACATAGTGTCGCGAGAGATCAGGCCCTAGTCACAAGAGATCAAACCCTAGAATGAAGCGAGGCTTCGTAACCGTCGCCGCATTACGCGGCGACGGCCGGACCCAACGGGGTTTGGGCGGTCATCCCTTGCCATCTACGAGAGCCGGCGTCAAAGGCGGACAAAGACCGAATCCAAAAGCGGCATTCTGGCGAGGCATCTACCCCTGAACGAACCTCCGCATCATCTCGCGGCACGCGCACTCCCGAAGCGGCTCTCTATGGACAGCATCAACATAGTGTGAGCGGACTCATAGTTACCGTCTCCGACCATCGTCAGCGCATCTTGGCGCTCTTCTGGAGAGGTACCTGGAGCTGGGTTGAAGGAAGCGTCGTCTATCATGAACACCTTGCTGTCCCTAACCTCTATGGTGGGCTCGAAAGTGCGGCTGAAGGCGGCGCTCAATCGCGCACGACCAAGATCGTACCCGAGCCCGAGTGTGGCCTGGCTCCGGTTCTGACTGACGAAGTCGAGGTTCTGAGTGCTCTTCGGAATAGCGCCTCGCTCGAAGGCATAACCCGCAAAAGCCTCGATTGGCAGCGTAAGACCAAAAGCTCGACGCAGATCGACGCCGGCGCCCACCCGCAGCCCAAAGGTATCTCGCCAGTTCTTCTCGAAGAGGATCTCTTCACCGTCGACCTCTATTGGGGGAAGAAGGTTGTCGAAGTTATGCTCGATAGTGATGAAGGGCTCCAGGACGTAGGCATCGACCACCGAGAGCCTCTCGTAGCTACCGGCGATCTCGCCAAGCCAGCCACCCTGCTGCCAGGCTATGCCGAGGCGATACACCGTGGGGATGGTGCTGGTGAAGATTGCATCGTCCCTTCCCTGACGAAGCCCTAGAAAATCTTCGTTGGCCTGCAGGTCGTTGAAGTAGAGCCTGAAGGTCCCCTCCTGTCGAAGAGTGAACCCAGGACGTACGGTCATCCCTATGCTGAGTTGCTCCATGGGCCGAACCTGAACGCCTAGTATTCCTGTCATTCCAAGGCGTCTGGTGCTCACATCGAGCTCGCCGATGATGTCGGCCTCGGGCCCATCTCCACCTATGAGAAAAGCTACGTCATCCGATCTCATGGACAAGCTGTAACGCATCATGGCGTAAACGAGCTGGCCGCTGGCTCCAACCCGAAGCCATGAGAGAGGCTCCCAACCGACCGAGAGCGTCGGAAAGGCAACCAGATTCAGTAGCTCTATCATCGAGTAGCGCTGCGGAGCCCGCCGTGAGATGTACTCCTGTATCTCCCGGGCGTTTTCTTCATTCTCCTCGTAGACTCCATCCCAGAAGAAGGGCGCAATCTCTCGAGCATCGGGGTATCGCCGCAGCCCCACGGCCGATGGGCCGTAGACAGCGAGCGCCAGAGTCAACCCATCTATGGCCTGATAGGTCGCGGACAGAAACGGAGTTAGCCAGGGACTGTGCGCATTGGAGACGGGCCTCATCCTTTCACCGGTGATCGGATCGACGTCTGTCCAATCCCCTTCGCCTGTTTGGACCAGACGCTGATACTCTGTCGCCCACCAGACCGCCTGACCATCGAGGCTGATGCGAAGTCCATCGAGCCCCGCCAAACCCGCGGGGTTGTGCTGTATCAAGGTTGGGTCATCGCCGGAGGCAACGAAGGCCCCGCCTCTGGCTAGCGCCCGCGCGCCGTTCTCCGGGTACTCGAAACCCGCCGCTAGAACTGTTGCCGGCAAAACGAGCAGACTCAAAGAAACCGCGATGAACCGATGCCACATGGGGGGATCCTCGTCGAATACAAGCCAACTGAAGGAAACTGGCCAGGGAAGGCGAAGACCCTACCCTAACAGTGCATCGAACTGAAAGGAGCTTGTCGGCCTCGAATCTAGATGGAGACAGCTTGGCTCGCAGCCATCAAAAAAAGGGCGCCCCTCCTTCGAGGAGCGCCCGGGCAGTCGATGTCACCAAATCAACGGACTATCGCCTTGGGACGGCGGGTCTTACTGGACGCCGAGAGCTACCGTTGTCGTCATCGTCATCATCATCGTTCCCATTTCGCCTCGTCGTCGAGCGGCCACGGTCCTGCTGCCGGCTCGAGTCCGACGGCGGTGATGCAGCAGGCGGTGCCGAGGGCCGACTTGGCCCGCTGGAGACATCCGGTCTCGATGGCCGACTCGGCTGGGGTTGCGCCGCCGGCTCAGATGGGCGGCTCGGCGTGGGCGAGACCGCCGGACCCGATGGCCGACTCGGCTGGGGTTGCACCGCCGGCTCAGATGGGCGGCTTGGCTGAGGCGTCGCCTGTCTTGGCTTCCCACTGATCCCGGGATCCTCGGGGAATGTGCGGGGCTGCTGTGCTGGCGGGGATACGCTCGGCCGGGAAGGTGTCGTCTGATCCGGCCTGTCGGGCCTGTCGGGCCGCTCCGGCCTATCGGGCCAATGGGGATGATCGGGCTGGTCTGGCCTGTCAGGCCTATCCGGCCTCGTCGGGAAAGTGGGGCTTGGCCTGTCAGGGGCTCCCGGATCGTGGGGATGATCGGGCCTGTCGGGCTGATCCGGCCGCTCCGGCCTGTCCGGCCTATGCGGATGATCGGGCTGGTCCGGCCTATCGGGCCTGTCCGGCCTTGTCGGGAATCCCGGACGTCCCGGCCTGTCGGGAGCTTCCGGATCGTGGGGATGATCGGGCCTGTCGGGTCGCTGCGGCCTGTCCGGCCTATGGGGATGATCGGGCTGATCGGGGCGCTCGGGCCTTTCCGGTCGCGCAGGAGCCCCGGGCCGATCCGGTCGCTCGGGACGTTCCGGGGCCGGACGCGCGGGCTGACCAGGCCGTTCAGGCTCCACTACGCCAGGCCGACCGGGACGAGCCGGCTGCCCCGGACGCGCGGGCTCACTTGGCCTGGGGGGACGCACCGCTGGCTGGCCTGGACGAACGGGGGGAGCCTGTTCACGGTAGGCCGGTTCGGCGGGCTGTGCTCTACGCGGCGGCTGACCCCTGGCGGGAGGATCCCAGTAGTAGTAACGGTTTCTAGAGTTGTACCTCCAGCTTTGGTGGTAATGGGGCCGATAGTTGTGCACGTGGCGGCCGCGCCGATTGCACCACCCACCGTCGGGAGTCGCATGGGGTCCGTAGTAATAGAACGTCGTGGGACCGGTGTAGTAATAGTAGTTGGAACGTACGGTGTAGTACTCTAGGTGGTCCGGCCTGTAGCTGTGGTAATGGGGGCCCTCGATGAAGCACCACCCACCCCCAGCGTGCTGCGGGATCACGTGACCACCGTAGTACTTGTACCGCGTCTGGGTGTGATGGGTGTGAACGGTTCTCGTATGAACGGTGCCCGTGCTGGTACGGTGATGATGCCTATGAACCGTACAGCCAGATAGTATGCCGACCCATAGCAGCGCCGACGTTAGAACCAGACTTACGCGAACTCTTCTTGCCGCCTTCATGACTTCCTCCTCGAGGGCTCGGAGCCACAGAATTTGCCCAAATAGGACGGCTCCCCAAGGCACCTATTCACAGGTTTTTCGTCTGATTTTACTTGTAGCACGAGCCGTGCCGATTCGGGGAGGCATCGAGCACACCGCTTCACAATACAGCCCACCTCCCCGCAAGGTCCTGATTTTACCACACAAAAGGAACAGCTCTGCCCCTTCGATGCCCAGCCCGGGGGAGACGGCAGCTCTTGGTTCGAGTGTGAATCCCCTTCACGCTGCCGGCACTCTTGACCCCTCTTTTATCGAAGCGACGAGTGAGTCCAGGATCTCCTCCATCAGAAAGCTCGTCTTGAAGACTCCAGGAAGGACCTTCTGCTCCAAGACCAAGGCCGGCGCTTCTTTCACTCCCTGGCAGACAGCTTCGTTGCGTCGATCGAGTATACGATCCTTCCATTGTTCTTCCGTCGCGCCAAGTAGGTCCTTCTCGAAGCGAGCCAGATCCAGACCAAGGCTCGAGAGCTGCCCAGCCACATCCATGAGGACCTCTCTTCGATTCGCATCCAATCCCATCTCGAAGATAGCCAGCCTCAGGCGATGGTCCATGAGGCGTCCATAGCGAGGCCCCTGAAAGGAGGCGGCCTCGACGGCGGCCATGGCCTCGAGCCTTGGGCCAGGAGGCAACTCACCGGTCCATAGGTTCGCACTCATAGTTGGAGCATCCGGTTCACGCCTCAGGCGCTCGATCAATCGGACGACATGCTCAATCTCTTGTGGTTTGGGAGAATGAGACAAGGAAGTCGATGGGTAGGGCCGAATCCTCCAGCGCAGGCAAGGGCCCAGGCGCCGGAGCGCGTCCTCGAGACGCGCGGCCATGAGATGGCATTTTGCACAGAAGATGTCTCTATGGAACACAGCCTCAACGATGGAGGCAGACTGAATCGTCTGTGGAGCGGCAGCGACTACCATGACAGAGCCACGAGCGTGCCATGAAAGACGCGATGTCGAAAGGCGGCGCTTCCCCCAGG
>SKWY01000512.1 GCA_007128675.1 Deltaproteobacteria bacterium
GAAGAAGGAAGAGGACGGGCTGGATGCTGAAATCGAGGAGCTCCTCTGGATTGTGTCGAAGCTGAAGGAGAGTTCTCCAGGCGAGCGTGCCCGTTTGGTTGATGCCGTCGAATAGCCCGACTCTTCTCCGAAGAGTGGGTTGGGCGCGGGATTGAGCATTCATGGACATCCCTCCTCTTCATGGTCGCCAGGGGTTCTTTCCGGGACGCGACTGGTAAGTGCGAGGAAGACCTCGTCCAGCGTTGGGCGTCTAAGCTCTAGCTCGGCGATAGTAATGCCGGCCTCCTCGAGTCTGCAGACAGCCGCGGTGAGGAGACCGGGATCGCTTACCGCCGCTGTGACGGTTGAGTCTTCGGCTTGGGGCTCGGCGCCCGTGACCTCTTTCAGGATGGATAACGTGGCGCCAATGTCTTCTGAACGGGCAGGGCGAACAAGGAGGCTCTGCGCTCCGAGTCGTGCCTTGAGCTCTTCTGGGGAGCCTCTGGCTATGAGGCGGCCCTCGTCTATGACCGCGATCGAGTCGGCTAGCTGATCGGCTTCATCGAGGTACTGTGTGGTGAGCAGCACCGTGGTGCCCTCGGACACGAGCTGGCGAATCAGAGCCCATAGCTCGAGACGTCCCCGAGGATCGAGGCCGGTCGTCGGCTCGTCGAGGAAGAGGATGGGGGGGCGGCCGACCAGGCTCGCTGCAAGATCGAGCCTCCGCCTCATGCCGCCGGAATAGGTGGCCACGGCCCGCCCCGAGGCCTCCTCCAGCTGGAACTGTGCGAGCAGGTCTCTTGCGCGGCACCTCGCTTCCGCTCGCGGAAGGTCCAGCAGGCGGCCCAAGAGTACGAGGTTTTCCCAGCCCGTGAGCTTCTCGTCGACGGAGGCGTACTGGCCGGTCAGGCCGATGATGCTGCGTACCCTGTGGGCGTCCGCCACGACGTCGAAACCTCCGACTTGGGCTCGGCCGGCGTCCGGCAACAGCAGTGTCGCGAAGATGCGTACCGCCGTCGTCTTGCCGGCCCCGTTGGGTCCGAGCAGCCCGAGCACCGAGCCGGTCGGGACGTGTAAGTCCACACCCGCGAGGGCGACCGTTTCGCCGAAACGCTTGGCCAGGCCTTCTGACTCTATTGCGTGTGTCATCTTCGCTATTGGGGTGCTCTGATTCGCTTCAGTTTCGTTCTCAAGGTCTTCCTGTCGATCCCGAGTATCTCCGCCGTCCTCGACATGTTCCCCTCTGAAGCTTGCAAGACTCGCATGATGTGCTCGTTCTCTATCTCCTCCAAGGAACGATTGGCTTTGGTGGCCCGGTCGATGTGGAAACGCAGCAAGGAGGGGAGGTCGGGTACGTCTATTGTCGAATCGTTCGACATTGCCACTAGACGCCTCACGGTCGCTGCAAGCTCTGCCACGTTTCCCGGCCAGGTGTGGGATCTCAAGACATCGAGAGCTCGCTCGCTAAAGGAGGGGACCGAGACGCCGATCTCCTTGCTGAACGCCTCGGCGAAATGGCGGGCCAACAAGAAGATGTCCTCTCCGCGGTCGCGTAGGGGAGGCATCTCGATCTCGAACGCTCCCAAATGATGAACGAGACGGGAGCGGAGGCTTCCCGCTTCCAATAGAGTCTCGATGTCGCGATCGGTGGCGGCGAAGAACCTCGGAACAGTCTTGGAGCCTCGCCCTTTCGCATGGGCTGTCTTTTCGAGAAAGCCGGCGAGGTGCTCCTGGTTGTCCAGCGAGGCGGAAGTGAAGTCGTCGAGATAAAGGCTTCCTCCTCTTGCCGCGCGGATCAGGCCGTGGGCTTCCTTGCTGCGTGCCTTGGTTTCTCCGAATAGCTCTCGCTCGAGTGTCTCGTCGAGTGGCGACCCGCAGTGCACCGTAACGAATGGCCCATCGGCGCGATCGCTTTGGAGGTGAATCGCTCGCGCGATCAGCTCCTTTCCGGTCCCAACTTCCCCACGCAGCAGCAAATTCGCCTTGGTTCGTGCCGCTCTATCTACCAAGTCGTACAAGCGCACCATCGGCGGTGAGCGCCCCACGAGGCCCGGCAGGGGAGACTTGCGGAGACGGGGGTCTCGTTGTGACTTGCGAGCACGAATACGCGCGGCGGCTTCTTCGATAGCGCCGTAAAGCTCGTCATCGGTGAAGGGTTTCGGCAGATAGTTCACCGCCCCGTGCCGCACGGCCTTGATAGCCGTCTCGATGGACGGGTAGCCGGTGATCATCAGAACCTCGATGTCTCTGAAGTTGTCTCTGACGTGCCTGACGAGATCGAGTCCGGATGCACCGGGCATCCTAAGATCGGTCAAGACCAGATCTATAGAGCTTGCCTCGAGAACATCCATTGCCTGTGAACAGTCATGAGCGCAGAGCACCGAATAGCCATGGAGCTCGAGGTTGCGGCGCAGCACCTCGACGGTATCCACGGAATCATCGACCACCAAGATGGTCTCTCGATGCTGGCTCGAAACGGTGTCACGTTTCTTTCTACGGGCCATCAACGCCTCTCGTTCTCGGAGTCTTCTTGGGCCTTCGGGCAGTGTGAGAAGGTAGAGCGATCGTCACCGTGGTGCCTTCGCCCGGGCTGCTGTCCACCTGTACGGTTCCGCCGTGAGAAGTAACGATTCCATGAACGACGGAGAGTCCAAGCCCTGTGCCTCGACCGACGTCCTTGGTCGTGAAGAAGGGCATGAAGGCTTGCTCGACGACGTCTTCGGACATCCCGACCCCGGAGTCGGAAACCGACATCTCGATCTTGGCTCCAGCTTTGCGAGTTTGCAGCCCCAGGGTCCCTCCATTGGGCATGGCCTGCACAGCGTTGACGATGAGGTTTATCAAGACCTGCTGAATCTGAGCCGGATCCGCCCGCACTTTCGGAAGCGTTCGGCAGAGACGCTGCCGCACCTCGATCCGTCTATCGTCAAGCCTACCCCGAACCAGGAGGAGGGCGTCTTCTATTATGGGGTTCACCGAGACCGGAGCCTTGCGGGGCGGTGCTTGGCGCGAGAAGAGGAGCATCTTCTTGATCACCTCTCGGGCATGGAGCGAAGCCTTGACGATGCTGTCGAGGTCCTGCTTGACGGCTTTCGGCAGCTTGGGTTGTTTACAGGCCAACTGAGCGAATCCGAGTATGGCTCCTAGGGGCTCGTTCAACTCGTGCGCGGTTCCGGCCGCCAGGCGTCCTATGGTTGCCAGCCTTTCGGCTTCTCTAAACTGTTTCTGTAACTCTGCTCGCTCTCTTGCGGCTTGCCTTCCTTCCAGCATCGAGGCGATCTGGCCGGCTACCTGTTCCAAAAGGCGCCTCTCTTCACGCAGAAAGGGGCCCTCATCGAACAGAGGTCGCTCTTCGGAGTAGGCGACCTCTATGCTTCCGCGAACCAGGCCCCCAACTCTCAAGTCTGCTGCCTGCCGTTGTTCCGCCTCGGCCTCGACCGTGCCGGAGGCTGCCACCGTCTTGCCATCTATTGTAACCGATGCCGATGTGATCTCTGGGTACTGCCAGCCGGACGGCAAGAGGTCCACGATATGCTGCAGGGCGGTCTCTTCCGGAATGTCGCCGCTTTGGGCGATGCGTGTCGTGCCGTATAGACAGGTCAGCTCCTTCACCCGTTCGCGGAGGGCCCACTGAAGAAGGTGATGTGTCACCCCCACCGCCACCGCTTCAGCAAGCTCGGTCAAGCCGGCGATGTACTTTGGTTCGAAGGGCACCGACTCGAGCATTCTCAAGCCCAGAACGGCACTATGGTCTTCTCCTGTGTATGAGAGAGGCAGTACGGCCACCGGTGAGCTTGCGAATCTGCCGTGCGGCTTGCCGGGAATCGGCCAAGACTCGTCGAAGAATGCCCCCTCATCCGTTCGTGTGCCGCGATCTTTCGGGATGCTTCCATGCAGCACTGCCACGCATAGCTCGGCCAAGTACCCTTCACGAAGACCTTTGTCGTTTGTTCCCGAGTCCTCGGGTAGGCTCGTGATGCGCAGTCTGGCTCTACTTGTTCGATTCGCCTCCCAACTGGTCAGCTTCTCGTGATCCCCGAGAACCAGGCAAGCAGTCGAGCATCCGGTGATTTCGATCACTTCTTCCAAAAACTTCGAGAAGAATTCGTAGCGAGGAAGGTCCTCACCTGCTATGCGCAGCAGGCGTCTTTGGACTCTACCGATGTCGTCTCTAGACCACCGTGTCATGATTACCAGCATGATACTCTCAAGACGTTCTCTCATGGGACCGGAGAGGCGATAGTCGCCTCTTCGGGATCGATCCGATGAAATCCACGGCTCTGTTCACCTCGGACCTCCACGGTAGTCCCAGACGGTACGAGGCTCTCTTCGAGGCAATCGAATCCGAGAATCCGGCCATGGTGCTGCTCGGCGGAGATCTTCTGGAGTCCGGCCTCGCTTCGTTGGGAGGGGGGCCATCTATCGTCGACTCTTTCATCGTGCCCGAGCTAGAACGACTACGGCGGCTGATGGGAGTGCGCTATCCGCCGGTCTGCGTGATACCGGGCAACGACGACGGCACCTTCGAGGAGGAGGCCTTTCTCGATGCCGAAATGGAAGGCCTCATACTCTACCTTCCTTGTAAGCGGGCGAGGATCGGTTCGTTCACCGTTTATGGCTATCCATACATCCCTCCCTCTCCTTTCCGCATCAAGGACTGGGAGCGCTACGATGTGTCTCGTTACGTGGATCCGGGCTGCATGCCGCCGGAGGAGGGAATCGGTCACGGCAAGAACCTTCTTGGCTCGGATCTTTTGTATCCCACCATTGCCGACGATCTCGAGAGGTTGACCGGAGCCGATGATCTCTCGTCCGCAATATTCTTGTTCCATGCTCCTCCCTACAAGAGTTCTTTGGATCGAGCCGCCCTCGACGGCAAGATGGTCGACCACTGCCCCCTCGATGTGCACATTGGCAGCATCGCCATTCGTCGCTTTATCGAGGAGCGTCAGCCTCTCTTGAGCCTCCACGGTCACGTGCACGAGTCGGCGACGCTCACCGGTTCTTGGAGCCAGAGATTCGGCAGGACCTGGTCATTCTCCGGCGCTCATGATGGTCCCGAGCTGGCCTTGGTGCGTATTCCTCTCGAGGATCCGGCTTCCGCTTCGCGGGAGATCATATAAAGTGCTTGGAAACGAGTTGGCGAGCTTCGTCTTTACTTCTTTCGAAGCAGCCGCGCGGCGTCGGTGACCGCTCCAATCTTGGCCGCGTAGCTCGTCTTTCGCGCGATGTCGTCATCAGTCAGTAGGTGGACATCGAGCAGAGAGTCTACTCTATAGCCGGTGCGCATGTAGTTCAGCTCGGCGAGGCAGCGACTCCAGCCGTCAATCCACATTCGAAGCCGGTTCCAGTCGCTCGAGGAGTCCTCTACGTGGATCAAGAGGTCGATGTCGCTGCCGGCCTTGGCGGACGCGTTCTTCGTACTGCCGAAGATGTATACGGCCTTGACCCCGAGAGACTCCATGTCCATCTCCGCGGCCAATCTTTCGGCCATCCTCATGCGCCACTGCCAGTGTTGTGCCTGTTCGGCTTCCAGCGGCACCTCATCGGAATGAAGGAGATTGGAGGCCGGGGCGTCGGCGCTCACCAAAAGGCCCATGGCTTGGTCGAGCTCGCCATTCATCAGCACCCGCAATGTGCGTCCTTCGGTTTCTTGCGCGACGTCGATGACACGGATGGTCTCTTCCAGCGAGCGATACTCCGGGACCAAGTCGCCAAGGAGGTTTTCGCTGCGCTGAAGAAAGAGCCAGTTGAACTCGGTCGCATCCTCATCGGGGTAGAGCGGCAAATAGCCGATGGAAGACTCCACCAGGTCTTGGAAGAAGTGGGTACCGAAGGAGAGTTCGGGGATGTAGCTGCCCTTTCGCCGAGCTATCTCGATCATTATCGCGGTGTTGTTGATATCCGAGTATGAGACGCTCACCCCAAGCTTGATATCGCCTCGGCTCCCCCAACGACCGGGGCCCATGAGGGCGAAGCGTCGCTTTGGAAGAACCCTGTTCAGTCGTCCCACCGCTCTCCCGACGGCTTCGAGAACGGCGCGATCGTCGAGGCTCGAGTAGGCGTCCGGGTCCACGAAGACGATGTGCGTCAGGTCGGGGACCCTGCCGTTCGAGACATGGCGATTCGCCGTGAACACTATCTTCTCTCTCGCCACGTCGGTGGGAATGGGGGAGGGGGCAATATGCGAGGAGGAGCTTTGGGGACGACATTGCAGCAGATAGAGCTCTTCCCCGTTCGATGCGAATTCGATATCCACCGGTCCGCCGAAGTGAGTCTCTAGAGTGTGCAATACCTCTTTGAGCTGGCTCATGAACGGTGTCCGCCGCATTAGGCCGTCGAAGGTAACGACCAGATTCTCTTTCGCCATCCCAAAGGGAACACCCCCAGGCTCGCGTAGCTCGCCGTCCTCGTATTTTGAAACCAGCCACTTCAGTCGCGGAATCGATTCGGCGTTCCTTCCTAGGAAGTCGCGAAGGGAAAGAGTCTCGAAGCGGCGGGCCTCGATGTTGATGAGATCGACCTTTCGGGGAGA
>SKWY01000163.1 GCA_007128675.1 Deltaproteobacteria bacterium
GTCTCACATTGAACCTCGCCTTCATCGGCTAAGCTCATTCCTTGTTCATCATGACCGGCATAATGACCGGGGAAGCCCGCTTCGGGCGTGGATTGGCCGCGCACCCACGCGATTTGGAGAATTCGAAACAGCAAAAAGGAGAAAAGAAGATGAAGGTGCTCTTCACCACTACGGGCAGAGATCTGGAAGCAGAACTCGATCCTCGCTTCGGGCGGGCGGAGCTTTTCGCTATCGTTGATACGGAGACGGGGTCGCTCGAGATAGCGAGCAACGAAGCTGCTCGCGAAGCCACGCAGGGAGCCGGCATCAAGGCGGCGGAGCTTGCGGCTAGCCTCGGAGTCCAGGTGATCGTGACTGGCAACTGTGGTCCCAAGGCATTCGAGGCTCTTCGCTCCGCCGGGATCGAGGTGATGTCAGGAGCGGAAGGGACGGTCGCGCAGGCTCTGGCCGATCTGAACGCTGGGAGGCTTCATGCGGCGACAGGCCCGAACGTCAAGGGACACTGGAAGTGATAGTTGGAGTCGTCAGCGGTAAAGGAGGGACGGGCAAGACGACCGTGGCGGTCAACCTAGCAGCGGTGGCGGAGGACCCCGTTATGCTGCTGGACTGCGATGTCGAAGAGCCGAACTGTCATCTCTTCTTCGATTCGTCGATGGAGCAGCTGGAGTCGGTCTCCATTGGTGTGCCTCGGCTGGAGGCAGACAGATGCATCGGCTGTGGAGACTGCGCCGAGCTTTGCGAGTTTCAGGTGTTGGCCTTCCTGGCCGGAAAGCCGCTGGTGTTCCCGGAGCTTTGTCACGGGTGCGGCGGCTGCTTCCTGGCATGTCCGACTGGAGCCCTGATAGAGACACGGTCACGGATCGGAGTCGTCGAGCGGTCGCGGACCAACTCTTGCACCTTGATACACGGGCGCCTTAACGTGGGTAAGGCTCTTTCTCCGCCGCTAATCAAGGCCGTCAGGCGCTACGAGGCGGGCTCGGGCATGACCATCGTGGACGGCCCTCCGGGGACGACATGCTCTTTGGCGGCGGCCTTGGTGGGCTGTGATCTCGCGTTGCTTGTGGCGGAGCCTACTCCTTTCGGGGTGCACGACCTCGAACTGTTGATCGACGGCGCGCGAAAGCTCGGCATGCCAATGGCCGCGGTCATCAACCGTGCTACACGGGGCAGTGCTATTTCGCGGGATCTCTGTGCGAAAGAAGGGATTCCGGTACTCGCCGAGGTGCCTGAAAGCGAGGAGATAGCGAGAGTTCAGGCAAGAGGAAAAATCGCCTCGCACATGCTCCCCGAGATACGAACCATCTTCGAGAGGCTGTGGCCGGCCCTATCGTCGGCTTGTCATCGTTGACGCGTATCCGGCAGTCCAAGCCCAAGACAGAGGAGCCAAGAGAAGATGAAAGAGCTAGTGGTCGTCAGCGGCAAGGGAGGCACCGGCAAGACGAGCCTCGTCGCCTCTTACTGGGCACTTTTCGAATCTTGCATCATCGTCGACTGCGACGTGGACGCGCCCGACCTTCACATCATCCTCCACCCGTTCATCGAGACCAAAGAGAATTTCATAGGCGGAAAACTGGCCCGGGTGAGGCCGGGTCATTGCACGGCCTGTGGAAAGTGCGAAGAACTCTGCCGCTTCGATGCCATCGCCTTCGACGGCCCAGGCAACGGGGTTGAGCAGGTCACCTTCAGGGTCGATCCTCTCGCCTGCGAGGGTTGTGGGGTCTGTGCCTGGTTTTGCTCCGAGAAGGCCATCGTGCTCGATCCGGCGGTGCGCGGGGAGTGGTACAGATCGACGACCAGCCGTGGGCGAATGCTTCACGCCAGGCTACATCCTGGCGCGGCGAACTCGGGCAAGCTGGTCAGCAGGCTACGGGAGGAGGCGCGCCGCGAGGCCGATTTACGCGGTGACGAGGTAGTCTTGATCGATGGCTCTCCGGGAATTGGCTGCCCAGTCATCGCATCGGTGACGGGGGCCTCGCTAGTGCTGATTGTCACGGAGCCTACGCTATCGGGTGAGCACGACATGCAGCGTGTGCTGGCCTTGGCGCAGGGACTAAGAATCCCTTCAGCGGTCTGCGTCAATCGGTCCGACATCGATGAGGGGCTGGCCGAGCGCATCGAGCAAAGCGCGGTGCTGCAGGGGGCCGCGATTCTCCCGCGAGTGCCTTTTGATCGCGGGGTAACGGAAGCTCAGGTCCGCGGCGAGCCAGTGGTGAATATGTCGAGAAGCCCGGCGGCAAGGGCCATCGAGCAGGGTTGGCAAATGCTTGCCGGGCTGCTGAATCTGCGAAAGGCGTGATCCGGAAGAAGAGGAGCGGCAGCAAGGGCATGATCCGGCTTTGTGAAAACTTTAATGCAGACGAATAGAACGGAAAAACGATAATGTCCAGCTCGTCATCTACTTGCGCTCTTTGTCCTTTCAGACTCTCCGAGCGAGCTTGCCGCAAGCCCGAAGGTAAAGGACCGGAAAACTGTCCTACCTCGCGCCAGTCATCGGTGCGAGCCTCGTTAGACGAGGCACTGAATGACCCACGTATTTTCGAGTTCGCAAGGCAAGCCTCTCTTCAAGAGAGCTCGGCCTATGCCGATAGAGATCGAGGATACGATCTCGTTCGTGGGATCAAACCTCGTATCGCCGAGACCATGGAGTTCGCCGTTCGCATGAATTTTTCGAGGTTGGGCCTGGTCTTCTGCATGGGGCTGCACAAGGAAGCCGCTATCGTGCATCGGATACTGGACAAGCACGGATTCGAGGTTGTCTCGGTCATTTGCAAGGTTGGGCGAGTTCCAAAAGCGGAATTGGAGCTGGGACGGAAGGACCAGGTGGACATGCAGGCCGAAATGGAGCCCATGTGTAATCCCATTGCGCAGGCAGCCATAGTCAATCAGCAAAAGACTGATTTCAATATTCTATTAGGCCTATGCGTTGGACATGACAGTTTGTTCATGAAGCAAGCGGAAGCGATGTGTACGGTATTGGCCGTGAAGGATCGGCTCTTGGGGCACAATCCCCTGGCGGCGATTTACACCTATGACAGCTATAGCCGTTATCTCAAGGATCCGGGCTTGCTGAAGAAGGATGAGTAATAGGTGTTTCTTTCAAAGCCACCGATGGCGTGGGTGGCGGCTGTTCGGAAGGGGCCTTAAAGGATATAGTGGCCGCCATGATGCGACACTCCACACTCTACCCTGCTTTGGTTGCGGTAATCGTCGGCGCCTTTTCATGGGCAGGCTGCGGTGGTTGTGAGGGTAGGAAGGCCTCGGTCCAAGGACGAGTTGCGTCGGCGGAGGGCTTCGGTCAGGCGAGTAGCGCCCTCGAGCAGGAGCAGCGAAAGAAGTCTGGCCTCGGTCAACAGAGTCAGGCACTGACCGTGGAAGAAGGCATCTCCGTCGGCCTCTTTCGGCGCATTCCGGATGTCGACGAGCTAAACAATCTCATCGACGCAGGCGCCGAGCGCGCATCCGATATGGGAGATGGTCATTGGATCTTCGTGGACTCGAGAGAGCCGGAACCCGACGGCTCCTTCTCCTTCCCGAACCTGGCGCCGGGTCATTACAGCTTGCAGCTCGAGCAGCCCGAGTTCGGAGGGGCAGCCTATGGCGCCGACGGTACCGACTTTCATCTCGAGCCAGGACAAACCATCAGCCTGATCCTGCCGCTCGTGAGTACGATCGAGGTCGACGCTCCGGGTCTGTTGACTGGCTCCCGAGAGCCATTTGTGGATGGCGTCAACGACTATCGTTCGGCTGATGGGGCTATAATGGATGAGGAGAGCGGCCTCATCATAGGCGGCGGCGGCGGGCTCTGGACTCTCGACCCGGACAACGAAGCTCTCAACTCGCTTTTCAGCGCGACCCTCTTCGGCTCGAGGCCGGACCGTGACCTTCAGGTCGTTGCCTATGCTCCGGCTCGAAACGAAGCCTTCGTCGTCTTCGCGAACAGAGTAGTCGCCGTGGATCTAACGGTCTTCGACGATGTGGAGCCTGGCCGTGCGCTCGAATACGACGACCCACAGGTCCGGCTAGACATTGGTGACAAGGTGCGATGGCGCTTCATTGACCCTGCAATGACAGAGCACATGTCGGCTCTTCGGTGGGGGCCCAGTCATTCCTTGCGCTGGTTCTTCTCGGCCGACGAGAGCCTGCTCTACGTAACGGTGTCCCACGGAACGCATGGATTCGCACATCGGGTGATGGTGCTGGAGACGGATACCCTTTCGGTGCGCCGTATGCTCTTCGGCGAGGTCATCGCGTACAACGCCCACGTGGATCAGCTCGTGCTGCGAACAGCGGACGGGCTAGTCCTGGTGGACGCGTCGGCCATGAGGGATGTGGCTGACGTGGAGGTAGAATCCGATCTCGGCGTCGCGCCGGTGCCGGACAGCGGTGAGTACTACGTGGCGTACACGAAGCTCGCGGCCGACGACAGGCGGGTTCCCTTCATTGCCTTGGTCGATGATGAAGGAGGGATCGTCTCCGACCAGAGGGCCTCGGAGCTTTTCGGCATGGCCTACGATCCCGATCCTGGAACTCCCTGGTTCGACTCGACGGGCGAGTACTTCATGCTCGGCACACAGGGCTTTCGGCTGCTCGAGGACGGGGGCTTCGAGTTCTTGGGCCTCTCGGTACCCCTGGGCCAGCTCTTCGAGAATCGAGTGGGTTGCAACGCGCAGCGTGTCTTCGATCCGGTGAACCGATACGAGATCTGGTTCGACTCCGGGGGATGTCCCGATCTTCCTAGTGCCATGGCGATTATTTCCACGGACCGAGGCAATATCCCGATCTCGATTCGAGTCAACTCCGCGAACGTTCTCTTGCACCCACCGAGCGGAAGGGCTTTCGTTCTGGACGATAACAACAATATCAGTGTCGTTCATTACGCCGATCCCAATGCAGTCGGGCGCCCCGCCTTCACAAGGCTCGTCACGGGCGAGGAGCATCTTGGCCGCGGGCAAGAGTGCAGTGCCGATGAGCCATGCCCCTTCGAGGAGGTTTGTGTCGGAAGAACGGACACCGCCTGGACGGGTCACTGCATGGAGAACCTTCGAAACCCCTTCCTGATCTACTGCGGTGGGCTCACCGGGATCGAGTGTGACGACGGCTACACATGTGACCTCTTCAACCCAACGAATCCCGACTCGCTAGGTTTTTGCAGGGGCTGTCCCGAACGGGACTACGAGAACCATGGGCCCCGCTGTAATCCTGACGGTGAGTGCATCGCGGGTTTTTCGTGTAACGACAGCGGCCGGTGCGTGCCCCAGGCCTGCATGAGCGAAGAGGACTGCGAGGACGGCGAGGTCTGCGGCATGGTTCGCAATGTAGGCCGAGTGTGCGTAACGCCGGGGCCTCTCGAAACCGGAGAGATCTGTCATGGACCGGAGGAGTGCCATTCGGGCGTTTGCATCGACACAGTGAATGGATCCGACGAGTTTCGCTTCATGGATTATGACTCTTCCGGCCCCTTTCAGCTTTGCACGACGCCCTGCGTTAGAGGCGCCGACTGCCCGGAGGGCTCTCAGTGCGCGCACATCGAAACCCCGTGGCCAGTGTGTATTCACGAGGAATGGGTGCTCTCTGGCTATGGAGATAAACCGACGTGTTCTCCGGCGTGTGATGAAGACGCCATTTGCTCGGAGAGGTGGGGCGCTAGCCACTGCCAGGTCGGCTTCGTTCCTGGCGTTTTCGAATGCACGGAGCATATGGCAGTACGCCTAACCGTGGAGTGCTCATCGAACGATGAGTGTGCCTTGCCTGCCTCCTGTGTTCCTTTTGATCAGGAAGAGGGAGTTTGCGGAGTTCCCTGCTCGCGCAACGACGACTGTCCCTGGGATGCCGAGTGCATCAACGGTGTATGCAACGTTACATCTCAGTTTAACGAGGATGCCTACCGCTGCGAGGGTGGTGCTGGCTGTCCCGATCACCTGTGGTGCCTCGATGTCTGGTTCTACTTCCTCTCCGAGCAGCATTTCTGTGTCGACGAAGATGCCTGCTACAGCGACTCCGATTGTCCCGGCGACCTCGAGTGCATGGGCATTTGCACTAGAAGCTGCCCAGCCCCGGCATCGGCCGATGTCTGTCCCGGCGGCTTCCAGTGTGTCTCCGACAGCGAGGCCCCCGAAGGTCTCTGCTTGCCTCCTGTCTGCGACTGCCCTGACGCGGGAGGGGTGAACACCGTTTGCCATGCGGACACCGGACGTTGCCTGTTTCCCCAGACCTGCGCGCCGGCTTCATGTGATGGTACCTATGGTCCCTTGGTCGATCCCGCCGACCCTGAAGCAGGCACTTGCTGCCAAGACGACAACCCCTGCGGCCTAGAGCGGGAGGAGATTTGTCAGTGTCCCCCATCTTGCGACTTCTGGCTTGCGGATCACTGCTGCCATGGTGAAGACTGCCCCGCGGCGGGGCAAGAGCTTCCTTCTTGTCCCGAGGGCTATTCCAGCCTCCTTGGAGAGAACCAGGCCTACGGCTTCTTCTGCGGGACGTAA
>SKWY01000045.1 GCA_007128675.1 Deltaproteobacteria bacterium
TGCGAGCCCGATCCGGAGCTGCTCGAGCTTGCCGTGCCGATTATCAAGGCCCTAAAAGCCTACTTCAGGGCCGAGGTCCATAACCTCGAGAAGATGCCACGAGGAAAGGCCCTGGTAGTTGGCAACCATAATGCGGGAATCACTTTTTTCGAGCCCTTCGTCCTGGGCATGGAGTGGCATCTTCATACGAAGGGAACCGACATAATCCACCCATTGGGTCACGACATCATGGTGTCCTTGCCTTTGGTCGGAAGCATGCTCAAACAGCTCGGCGTGATTCGGGCCGCGCATCACACCGCCAATGCAGCACTCGAGGCCGGACACAAGGTGCTCGTCTTCCCAGGGGGGAACTATGAAGCCTTCAGGCCCTACAAGGAACGATACAAGGTCGACTTCGGGGGTCATCACGGTTACATCAAGCTAGCGCTGCGCAACAAGGTGCCCATAGTTCCCGTCTTGAGCATCGGCGGCCACGAGACTTTCTTCGTGCTGCGCCGTGGTGAGGCTCTCGCCCGACTGACCGGCACCAAGAGATTCCTTCGTTCCGAGTCATTCCCCATATTCCTCGGCCTACCGTGGGGTATCGGTTTTGGACCAATATTTCACCTCCCACTGCCGGCCAAGTGCGAGATCGAGGTTGGAGATCCGATCGACTTCAGCGATTACGGGCCAGAGGATGCGCAAGACCGCGACATTGCGGCCAAGCTCAGCGCCATTGTCGAGGACCGACTGCAGGAAATGATGGACCGCCGGGCGGCTCGTCGTCGGCTTCCCGTGATTGGGTAGAAGAAGGCTGCTTCCGGGTCGAACCAGGCTCCTGCCCTGGACCTACTACTAGCCTCTCTGCCCCTGCCGGCACACGCTATCGAGGCTCCGCAATGAATGAGACCATGCGCTAGCCTCTCTGCCCCTGCCGGCACACGGCTTGGGCGAGATGAGGGGTAGTGATCCAACGCCGGCCTCTTTGAGGAGCCCAATGCGCCGCGCACCTGTCCACACGATCGACTCATGTGTCATCTCGATACACCCGCCGGGCCTTGGCAAGCCTCCGAGTCGGAATGGAGGCGGTGCTTTCAAGGCCAGCGTGGCGGACGAGAGGCCCTCGCCAAAAAACAAGAGCGCCTTGGCATGGATGATGCGTTAGCGACTACTGACGGTGACGAGATAGCGAAACGCGTCGAAACCCATCCCAAACGCATCTTCACAAATAGGAGAGACTGCCTAGCGTCACCTACTTTCGGGCCACTTGGACTACAGCTCGAGTCTTGGGCAACCTCACTCGAGATGCCGCCGTTCACGATTACTCAAGAGAAGGAACCAGCAAATGACACCATGTAGAGCAAAGCACTACATGAGAGCAGGTAGACAACAAAGGCGCACAGGTAGTGAACGTCGCCGGCTCCAAAGATCGCGCACAGCTCGCCGAACCGAAACGGTGACGCTCATATATGCCGACGGGCTCGGTCACTCGCGGTTTCTAGCCACCCTTCTAACTCATCTGGGCAAGGAGGCCGTGGTGGTTCGAAACCCTCTAGAGGCGATCGTCAGGCTGCAAGATGACAAGACGTCCATTGACGCCGCGTTGGTACCCCTGCAACACGTAAACTTCAATATGGCGGCCTTCTGCTCTTTCTTGAAGGACGAGCACCCC
Source organism: Deltaproteobacteria bacterium (assembly GCA_007128675.1). Lineage (GTDB taxonomy): Bacteria > Myxococcota > Myxococcia > SLRQ01 > SLRQ01 > SKWY01. Next base: position 1,652 of record SKWY01000045.1, read on the forward strand.
CATGTGAAACGCATAGGGTTCTCATCCGAAAACTCGGTGAGCACGGACCCAAGATCGATCCATTCATATCATTGTGAGGAGATCCTGGGGCCTCCTGAACAAGAAATGGACCTTGTCGACGACCTGAAAAGACTAGTGGATCTGCCGGCCCTTCAAGACTAGGCATGAGAGGCGATGGCTGGGGGTTCGCCGCTAGCTTGTCTCGGGTCTAGAGCACACCATCTTCGCCAATGGGGCCCTTGCAGACCTCGTTGAATGGCATCTCGCCATCCCACTCCAGGTTCTCTCGGGCAAGGTCGATGACCTTGGTGAAGTAGCAGCCCGCCGGCGCATTGTTGAGATTCAGCTCGAAGACGCCGTCAATAGCCGTCACGCCGCTCTTTGACGCATAAACGGAGCCGTTTCGATAGACGGTAATTGCAATATGGGCCTCTTGCAAAGGCCGGCCGTTGGAGTTCGTGGCGACAACGCGGGCCACCAGATGACTATCGCCTTGCGAGCCTCCATGGAGTAGATAATCGACTCGAGAGACCCTCGCTTCCGACAATAGCTGTGGCCGGCTGCCGTTATCATTCTCCAGATCCACATCGAACTCCGGACCAGGCTGATCCCTGTCGAGCTGCTGGCCCAGGTGTGCGAGAGCGGCGTCGGCCCGAACGAGCCCGTGCCCATAGTACGGATCCCGTCCAGTCGGCCCCAGATCCTTGGCGGTGACAGCCAAAGCTTCCCTAATCTGGGCATTCGTCCAATCAGGGTTGTAGCTCTTTAGAAGAGCGGCGACTCCCGAAACATGGGCCGCCGCCATCGAGGTGCCGCTCATATGTCCGTAGCCGCCATCGGCCGTGGTGGAGGCAATAGATACTCCAGGGGCAGCCAGCTCGACATGGTCGTTGTGCTGGGAGAATGACGGGCGCCTGCCATCTTCGTCCACCGCGGCAACGGAGACGACTGCAGGGTAGGCGGCTGGGTACATCAATCCCTCGGTTCCGCCATTTCCAGCCGCAGCTACCAACAAGGCTCCCTTGCCCCACGCCCGGGCCAGCACCGAAGCCGCCAAGGTGCTGTGCGAGGGCCCACCGAGGCTCATGTTGATGATATCCGCGCCGGCGTCGACGCAAGCGTCGACAGCCTCCAGAACATCCGAAATATGCGCCCAGCTACAACTTCTTTCGGAGAAGACCTTGACATGGTGCAGGTCTACGCCTTGGGGCAAAACGCCTGAAAACCCGAGACCGTTATCGAGACCAGCGATTATGCCTGTTACGTGAGTCCCATGGCCACACTCGTCCCTGCCCCAATCGCCGGCAGCGGAAAAACCGGATAGCCGGTCTTCCTGAAGGCTCTCGTGGCCGACCTGCATGCCGGAGTCTATGATGCATACCGTCACATCCTCTCCGACTCCGTCGAACCAGAGAACCGGGGCGGCCAGCATCTCCACGCCGCGGGAGATGCGCGAATCCCTGTCCTTCTCCATTTGCGTGTACCAGCGGCCATCCAGCTCGATGTAGTCGATGCCGGGATGTCTCATGAGGCCGGGAACAGCTTGGTCAGGTATCCGCGCCGCCACGGCTTTGTGTGCCGGCAGCTCGACGGCAATCGAGGCTCCCGCTTCTTCGAGAGCCGTCAGACCCGCAAAGGTGTCTGACAGCTTCACGATGTACCGACTACCGGGGACAGCCAAGCCATTCTCCTGCCCACCTTCGGATGCCAATGCAACCTGAACCGTAAGGGCCAGAAGAAGTGCGACCACCTTGTTTGCGATGCGCGAGACGTTCATGAACTTTCTCCCGAACTGGACGAAGCGTATTGGAGGCTGGATTCCTGCAGAAATCATGCCGAAAGAGGCGCCCCAATACTCCCACGCAAACCCCTTACATGTCGCACCCTCGCCTACCTCGGCCCACCATGATCCGTTCACCCATTGGACAAACTGGAGCATAGGTGTCTTGTCCAGCGGCTCGACGCTAGCCCTAACCGTTCACGGCCTGAACTGGGCCAAACAGCCCTCCCGGGTTCTGGACCTGCCCGCCAAGAGTCGGGTCTCCCGCCCTAGCGCACCCCTTCGGCTCTTTGCTGCCGCCGTCTCTCTTCTCCTTGGACACTCGAGGCAATACAGGCGCCCTCCTCGCCCTTCATGACCTCCATCATGTCCCTCGCTCCCGCCGGCGGCCGTCCAAACAGGCTGACCACGAACGTTGCAATCATGGAAGCGAAGAAGGCGGGTATGAGCTCGTAGATTGCGCCCTTGAGAGCCGGCGTGAAGTACCAGAGCACGGTTACGACAGTGCCGGTCACGACTCCGGCAGCTATCCCTGCTCGAGTGGTTCCACGCCAGTAGAGAGCAAGTATCGTCGTCGGACCAAGGGCCGCCCCAAGCCCGGCCCAGGCAAGAAGCACCAACGCGAATATCAAGCCCTCTGCCACCTGACTCAGTACGAGCGCCGCCGCGATCAAGATCACCACCACGAGCCGACTCAACAGGACCATGTGTCCCCTAGAGATCGACCTGTCTTTCGCAATGAGCTTCTCGTACAAGTCTCTCGACACGCTCGAGGCACCGACCAATAGCTGACTGTCCGCCGTCGACATGATGGCCGCGAATATCGAAGCCAAAACGAGCCCATAGAGAACATCCGGAAGGTACGCCCCCGCCATGAAGGGGAAAAGGCCTTCGGCATCCGAGCCCGGAAGCATTTCTATTTCTGGGTAGGCAGCCCGACCGATGAGGCCAACCGCGAGCGCACCAAGGCCAAGCAGGACATTCCATGCGGTACCTACCGCCGCAGCCCACTTGAGCTGTTCTGGATCGCGGATGGACATGTAGCGCATCACGATATGTGGGTTGCCTGGTGAACCGAGGCCAATGCCGAGAAAGCCCACTAGAGCGCCCATGCCCAGCGCGAAGGGATCGAGCATGGAGGGATCGAGAGCGCGAAGGACCTCCATGGAGTACCCAGCCCCGCCAAGATCCATCACCACGATCACCGGCAAAACCACGAGCATGGAAAGCATGATTATCGCCTGAACGCAGTCGGTGACACTAACCGCCAAAAAACCTCCGAGCGCCGTGTAGACGAGCACGATACCCGCGGTAATCAAGAGACCTAGCGTTGGATCCAGGCCGAACCCGGAGGAGAAGGCCTTTCCTCCGGCAAGAAGCTGCGATGAGACATATGCGACCATGAAGATCAGGATCACGGCTATGAGAAGCACCCTAAGCCTCCCGTCCCGGTCCTCGAATCTAGCCGCGAAGAAGTCAGGCAGGGTAATGCAGCCGTGCTTGCCCGTAAAACGCCTAAGGCGCCGGGCATACGTCAAGAAGAGCACCAACTCGACGAGGATATAGCCAACCAGCGCCCAAACGGAGGAAGCGCCGCGCACATATGCCATGCCCGTCACTCCGAGCAAGAGCCAGGCACTTCGTCCCGAGACAACGGCAGACAAGGCGACTACGAACCGGCCCATGGACCTGCCGCCGATGAAGAACTCGCCGGTGCCACCCGAAGAGAAACGAGCAGCCCACACGCCGATCCCGACAACCAGGCCCAGATAGCCGACGAAGGCGCCAAGCGCCCAGCCGCTAACCTCTATCTCTACCGATCCCGTCATTGCTCTCTCGAGGTTCGGTTCGTCTCATTCACGCCAATCATCGATGTAAGCGGCCTCTTTGCCGGCCGCCTCGGCGGCCCGGGCCCTAAGCTCGGCCATACGCTCACGGAAACATTGAATGTTCAAGTCATGCTCCCGTTCAGACTTTGCAGGCTGCTGTCGCTGTTGAGTCAACCATGGAATGTATGTGATGGCCGAGTATGCCTCTCCAGCGGGCGACGTAAAAGAAGGATCATCCGAAACGTATTCGGAAAGGGGGTTCTCCTGACAAGACGCGCCGGGACGGCGAGTCGAAATCCAGTAAGCCGTATGCTCCGCTTCTCGCATGGCCAAGGCTACAGGCAATGGCTCCGGATCCAGGCGCCACACTTGATTCCGGTAATAGATCCTACTGCCCGGTCCATATCCTGGGGCTGTGGTATAGACCGAGCCCAAGGTCGGCGGATGAGCCGTATGAAGAGAGTATGCCACTGAGGGGACCCCGGACATCCTCGTGGGCTCCAGTGCGGCGTGATTGGCCCCGAAATGGGAATAGGTCCGATCGGTCTCATCATGGATCTCGGAGCGCATATTGAAAGTGATCACCGGCTCACGACGCCTGAAGAAGACTTGGAACTCATACCCGCTTGCTAGATTCATCTTCTCGGACCTCATGAAAGCAGTGCACCACAGAGCCCTTACAAGCACATCGAGCAGCTCACAGCTCTCACTGCTCATCTCCGTGCAAATACTTTCGTAACGGCCCTGCATCTCGTCGTAATACGAATCCACGGCCTCGAAATATTCGAGAGGATAAGGGTATACAAGTTGCGGCGCCACTGGAAGTTCATCTAGAATTAAGGCGGACCTTGGAGCACTAAGCCCGTGCGCAAGAATATCGAGCTGCACGTTTATCCAAGTTGGACATTCCGGGATATCGGCGCCATAGACATTGATCTCTATACCTTCGAGAAAGAGCTCTCTCGCGCTTTCCATCAATGTCACGACAAACCAGTCTCGAGACGCTTCATTGTAGACGGATGATTCAGCAAGCGCTCCCGCACCAGTAGCCACGTAGGTTCGCAGAACCTCTGTGGCATCCATATTGATCTCGAGAGCCAAGGCGTTGATTCGACCCGCACGAGCCAAGTAGTCGAAGATAGCGGCGCTCAAAGGCCCCA
>SKWY01000193.1 GCA_007128675.1 Deltaproteobacteria bacterium
AGCGCCTTCAGCCATTGACCAGAGATCGCGCCAAGCCCGCTGTCCCCTTTGCCGGTAACTATCGGTTGATAGATTTCGCGCTCTCCAATCTGGCCAATGGCGGCTACCTGCAGATAGTCGTTCTCACGCAGTACAAGAGTCACAGCCTGGACGTGCATCTGGCCAAGACCTGGCGCCTCTCGTCCCTTCTAGGCAACTACGTGACGCCGGTGCCCGCCCAGATGCGGGAGGGACCTCGCTGGTTTGCCGGTTCCGCCGATGCGGTGTACCAGAACCTCAACCTCATTCGCGACGAGAGGCCTGACTACATAATCCTGTTCGGCGCCGATCATATCTATCGTATGGATCCGCGGCTGATGGTCGAACAGCACATCGAGAGTGGGGCCGGAGTGACTGTAGCCGCCATCAGAGCTCCTTTGCACCAAGCCTCTCAGCTAGGCGTGATCGAAGCCTCGACTGATGGCTTGAGGATCGCTCGTTTTCGCGAGAAGCCCCAGGACGCGGTGGGCCTTCCCGATGCGCCGGACGAGATATTTGCGTCCATGGGGAACTATGTCTTCACCGCCAAAATGTTGGTCGATGCGGTGACGGAGGATGCGGCGGACAGTAGCTCGAAGCACGACATGGGCGGCAACATCATCCCGATGTTGACCAAGGCCGGTCAGGCCTGCGTCTATGACTTCTCGAAGCATGATGTGCCGGGGTCCACGGCTCGCGATCGGGGCTATTGGCGTGATGTGGGAACGCTGGATGCATACTACGACGCCCATATGGATCTGATTTCGGTCCACCCCGTTTTCAATCTCTACAATGAACAGTGGCCCATCTTCACCGCTTCAGACGTTCATCCTCCGGCCAAGTTCGTATTCTCCGACGAGGGGAGAACGGGACATGCCTTGGACTCCATGGTCTGCCCGGGCGCCGTCCTTTCGGGAGGGGAAGCGCGGCGCTCGATTCTCTCACCCGGTGTCCGATTGAACTCGGGGGCGGTTGTGGAGGGCTCGGTTCTAATGCATGGCGTGGACATCGGAAGAGGCGCCATCGTCAAAAACGCGATCATCGACAAGCACGTACGAGTCCCCGAGGGGTATGAGATCGGGGTTGATTCTTCGCTCGACCGAAAACGTTTTCACGTGACAGAGCATGGGATCGCGGTCATTCCAAAGGGGGAGGTCTTGCAGACATGACTAGCAGTAAGGGGGACAAATCCATGAAGGTAGCGCTATGTACGAGGGAGTATCCGCCCGAGGTTTATGGAGGCGCCGGAGTTCATATCGAGCATTTGGCTCGTGCTCTCTTTGACCATGTCGATGTCGCGGTGCATGCATTCGGGGCGCCGCGCAGTGATTCCCTAGTTGCCTCGACCCACGAGCCCTGGGACGTGCTCGAGGGATCGGGGCAGCATTTGGCAGCCCTTCGAACCTTCTCGGTGGATCTCTCGATGGTCGCGGCCCTCGAGGGAGCCTCGCTCGTCCATACGCATACCTGGTATGCCAATCTGGCCGGCCACCTTGCGCATCTCACCTACGGAATACCACATGTGATGACCAGCCACAGCCTCGAGCCCTTGCGCCCTTGGAAGGCAGAGCAGCTTGGGGGTGGCTACAACCTTTCCTTGTGGGCGGAGCGACTCGGAGCCGAGAACGCCGACGCCATAATCGCCGTCTCGAGGGGAATGCGGGAGGACATTCTTTCTTGCTATCCGGCTGTCGACCCCGAGCGAGTGCACGTCATTCACAACGGTATCGATACAAAGGTCTATAAGCCTACCCTCGGAACCGAAGTGCTCTCTCGCTTTGGAATAGATCCAAGCCTTCCTACGGTCTCGTTTGTTGGGCGAATCACGAGGCAGAAGGGTGTCTCCTACCTCTTGGAGGCGGCGGAGCACTTCGAGAAGGGCTCGCAGCTCGTTCTTTGCGCCGGAGCTCCGGATACCAAGGAGATTGGAGATGAGGTCGCCGAGCTTGTGAGGCGCCTGCAGCAACAGGGACGCATAAAGGTCTTCTGGATACCGGAGATGCTCCCGAGAGAGGATGTGGTCCAGATCTTATCGCGATCCACGCTCTTTGTATGTCCTTCCATATACGAGCCCTTTGGACTGGTGAATGTGGAGGCGATGGCATGTGCTACTCCCGTCGTAGCCTCCGCTGTCGGCGGGATACCCGAGATTATCGTTGAGGGCGAGACCGGCTATCTGGTGCCTTTCGAGCCGGGCGAGGATGCCTTCAGGTCACCAGCGAACCCGTCCGGGTTCGCCAGGGATCTGGCCCAGCGAGTCAACTCTCTACTCTCGAATCCCGAGGCGGCCGCCAGAATGGGGGAGGCATCCAGGGAAAGGGTGGTAAGAGACTTCAGCTGGGCCACCATCGCAGAGCGCACGGTTCGGCTCTACGCCGAGCTTGTCGAGCGGTCCTCGGGTTGACGCAGGATCGCCGGGCTTTGTTTGCAAGGCGCACAGGCATGACCTGCGAGTAAGGCGAAAGCTCGTCCACATCGATGTCAAAGCCATCGGTGCCTGATTGGAGCTTTCGTCTCACTCGTTGACGCGGGCGGACTTGACAGGGAGAGCAGGGCCATGGAATGCCTCCGGCATGCTAGATAGAATCCTCTTCCCCTGCATTGCCGGCTTGTTTTCTCTTACAACAGTAGTAAGCCCCGCGTTGGCGTCGACGGCTTCGGCCGACATGAGTGGAGTCGTCGATGCCGCCGATGAGCCCTCGCTCGCTGCCAGCGAAGGTGCTGTTTCGTCGCTCGGTACGTCGGAAGATGTAACGCCTGCGCCTTCCTCGAGCGAGGAAGAGGGTGGCGTCGATGACGCTTCTGGTGGCGGCTCCGACATCCCGCTGGATCGAGATGATCTGCGAGCTGGACAGACCGCCGAAGGGTTCGACATAGCGGTTTCTGGCTACATCCGGTCCTTGGTCTCCTACATAGACTATGACGAGACCGAGACCGACTTCATTGGAAGAAACCAGGGCTTTGGTCTGGCCAATGTGCGTCTTGGGGTCCGTGGGAGGAGTGATCGCGCGAGATTCGTAATCGAGGCTGATGGGGCGTATGCCGCTTTGGATCAGTCCAATACCTTCGAGGGAAGCATCTCGGTGATGCTTGCGGATGCTCTCGCGGCCTACGCGCTACTTCCCGGTATTCTCGAGGTTGAGATAGGGCAGCAGAAGGTCCCCTTTGATGGAGAAACGCTGATTCCAACGGCAAAGCTCCCTTTCATTCGCAACTCTGTTTGGCAACGCGGCGTTAGGGGGGTCGAGGGGTTCAATGTTGATGGTCTCGGCCTGGATAGGGAGGTGGGAGTTACCTTGGCGGGTCGAAGAATCGGCCTCGGTGCCAGCCAAATGGCTATTTCCTACGCTGCTGCGCTTACCAACGGAACACCGGCGACGGAGGCCATGAATGAGAATCGCTCTCTTGCGGCCTATGCCCGGTTGGAGGGACACTTTGCCGACATTCTCACCGTGGGCGGGGCGCTCTACCAGAACACGCGTAGTTTCGGTACCCTGCCTGATCTTCTCGATGAACGTCACCTCGGTTTTGCCGCCGATGTGATGGCGAGCTACGCTGGAGGTTGGCTCCGTGCGAACTTCGTTCAGCGCCATACCGACTACCCGGACGTCGAGGTGGAGTCGTCGCGAGTTTCACTCGGTCTCGGTGCGTCAATCGGTTATCGAATACCTATCGGTCTCGAGACCGCCTATCGAATCTCCTTTTACGATCCCACCTGGAGGTTCCCGGATGCTTCACCGTCGATGTCGGCCCAGTTGGAGGCCAATGAGCTAATTTATCATACAGTCGGGGTTTCTTGGGTGCCGCACCTGCAGCCCTTTGCCGCACAACTGAACTATACCCACGCCAGAGAGAACCCGGACCGCGCTGTTCGTAACGATCGTGTCGAGCTTCTCGGCAGGTTGGTGTTCTGATGCTTCCTTTCGAGCAAAGGTCTTTGTCAATATATCGATTGCGGCCCTGGACACTGCTTTTCTGCTGCTCGCTAGTGCTCACGGGTCTGATCTTCTCTCTTTCGGCCGGCTTGTCCGGTTGCTCCAAGGGGGAGCCGTGGGCTCGCGCAAAGAAGATCACGACTCGCTCCGAGCTGATAGGTGGCCCAAACGCTTCGGGCGACGTGGGCGACTTCATTCTAGAGAACGATCGGATTCGTGTGATTATCCAGGGAACCGGCTATTCTCGTGGCTACGGTAAGTATGGAGGAGCCCTGATTGATGCTGATCTCCAGCGCCCCTTGGGGCCCGGCGACCAAAGCGGCGGCCGAGGACAGGCTCAATTCGGCGAGCTGTTTCATCTTTTCTTCATACAAGTCATGAACCCTTATCAGGTCTCGGTCCTCTCGGATGGTAGTGACGGTGGCCCCGCAAGGATCGTCAGCCGAGGTGAGCCCGGCGAGTTTCTTTCTCTGGCCAAGACATTGAACCATGTTCTTCTCAACTCTCACGAGATAGGAGGAGCGAGCATTTTTGATCCCAGGCTGCCGCCTGGGCCTCCGAACCTCGAGTACGAAACGGTTTATGAGCTGGCCCCAGGAGATAGGCACGTCAAGATGACGACGCGAGTAGAGAATGTCTCGGGACGCGATCTCGAGATTCCCTCGACACTGGCTCAGACGCTTCTAGACATGCTCTTTGACGATCTTTCCGAATTCGAAGTTCCGATGGGCACGGTTATTCTCTTTGCTACCGGGAACGCTCCCTTCAGTCCCGGTTTTGGTTTCGATCTTCCGATGAGCCTATTGGATTCGCATCGAGCGGAGCTAGCTTTCCCAGCCGTACCGGGCCTCATTACTTCCTCGCTGGCCACGGCCAGCGCGAATGGAGTTTCCTACGGCTTCTTCGTGGATCCGATGGAAGAAGGCAGTAACTTCGTTGCGAGCCGACTCAATGAGTCGGGAGAATCGGCTTATGAAGAGGTCTACGATGTCGAGGTGGGGCCCGACAGTATGCTAATGCCCTTTCTCACCTCGTCCGTAACCGCATTCATGCATGCTCAGTCGCCTCGAATACTCGAGCGACGCTCCTCATTCGAGATTGTTAGCTACCTCTCCGTTGGTGATGGAGATGTGGCGAGCGCATTGGAGCCGAAGTACCAGCTTCGCGGTGTCGACACAGGCATGGTTAGGGGCAGAGTGCTGGACGAGCTGAGCCTGCAGGGAATCGACGGAGCGTCGATCGTTGTGCTCGATACCGATGGCAAGCCTTTTTCGCAGATGTACTCCCGTGATGGGGGACGCTTCCGTGCTCGCCTTCCAGAAGGCGAGTACAGCGCAGTTGTGGAGCATGACCCTGTGGTCGGCAGTCCAGTGCCCTTTTCCGTAACAGGTGGTGAGACGACGGTGGTGGATCTGGAGAGACCTGGCTCTGCGCGAATTACCGTAAGAGTCTTCGATGGGTCGGGACAGAAGCTTCCAGCCCGAATCACCGTAGTCGGCACCATCGACCCTGAGCATGAAGGGGAGCTCACGCGCAGCTGGCTATTTGATCTTTCGGTTGGTCAGAGATGGAGAACCAGCAGCCTTGTCTCCGAGGATCCGCAAGCCGACGCGCCCATTCGCTACATCGAGAACGAAGCCTATACTCGCGATGGCGTTGCCTCGGTCAAGGTCCGCCCCGGAGGGCCATATACCGTCTATGTCTCCCGGGGGATGGAGTATGATCTGGAGAGCTTCGAGGTTGCCGATGTCCGTGCTGGAACCACATCCGTTCACGAAGCGTTCCTAGAGAGGTCCGTCGATACGAGCGGCTATGTGAGCACGGATCTCCATATGCACGCCTGGCCTTCCCACGACTCTGCTCTCGATATTACGGCACGGGTTTGGTCGGCGGCGGGTGAAGGTCTAGAGTTCATAGCTGCTACCGATCACAATGTGATCACCGATTATCAGCCATATATAGAGCGGGCGGGATTGGAGCAATGGATCGCTTCGACTCGAGGTGTGGAGCTCACTACAATGGAGGGAGGACATTTCAACGCTTTCCCATTGGATAGAGACCCTGGACATATCGTAAAGGGCTCTCCAATTTGGGCCGATAAGACTCCCGACGAGATGTTCGAAGACCTTCGAGAGCTCGGCACGTATGGTCCAGACGAAACCATTATTCTGGCCAATCATCCTCGCGATTCCATAATGGGATACTTCTCTCAATATGGGCTGGACCCGCTTTCCGCGGAGATAATCGAATGGGGATCTGGAGGGCGAAACATCCTTCTGGCTCCGACCGGTCCGGCCTTTTTCGACGAAGACGGCAATAGCACCTTCAGCTTCGATTTCGATGCGATCGAAGTGCTTGGAGGCAAACGGATCGACCAGTTGCGATCGGTACGGGTGCCGGACGATCTCTCCGGCTACGATCTTAGCCCAG
>SKWY01000382.1 GCA_007128675.1 Deltaproteobacteria bacterium
CTGCATAAATTGTGGCCAGTGCATCAATAGATGTCCCACGGGCGCTCTTTACGCCAACGATCCATCGGATGAGATCTGGCGTGCCATCGACGATCCGAAGAAGCACGTCGTCATTCAGACTGCGCCGGCGCCTCGTTCGGCCATTTGCGAGGCCTTTGGCATGGAGCCGGGTCAGGCTCTCACCTTCGAGATGAATACGGCTCTTCGCACAATCGGGTTCGACCGTGTGTTCGATACCAACTTCACCGCCGATCTCACGATCATCGAGGAAGGCACCGAGCTCATACTGCGTCTCTACAAGGCCCTCGTGCAGAAGGAGCCGGTAGTACTGCCGCAGTTCACCTCGTGTTCGCCTGGGTGGGTGAAGTACATAGAGCATTTCTATCCAGACATGCTCGGTCACGTCTCGTCGGCCAAGAGCCCCCAGCAGATGTTCGGCGCGATCATCAAGACCTACTATGCCAAGCTGAACAATCTGGATCCCAAGGACATCGTGGCTGTGGCGCTCATGCCGTGCTCCGCCAAGAAATACGAGTGCAATAGGCCGGAGATGATGGACTCGGGCCAGAAGGACGTGGACTATGGTCTCGTTACTCGAGAGCTGGCGCAGATGTTCAAGGAGTCCGGTATCGATCTATCGAAGATGAAGAAGAGCGACTTCGATGATCCCTTTGGTACCGCCACTGGTTCAGGCGTCATCTTCGCTGCTACCGGCGGAGTGATGGAAGCGGCGCTCCGCACGGTTCTCGAGCTCGTCAGCGGTAAGAAGGTCGAGAATTTCTACGACCACGCCAATATTCTTCCGATCCGAGGTTTCGATGGCGTTAGGTATGTCGAGATTGAGCTGCCAAAGGCAGTGGGCCCCGTGCCCGATGTGCTGAAGCTGAACAAGGACCTCCCATTCGACAATTGGGATTGGCTCGCTGGAGCCACGGTCAAGGTCGCTGTGGCGCATGGCACGGCAAATGCCAAGAAGGTCCTCGAGGACATCAAGGCCGGGGGGAAGCTCTCCGAGTGCCACTTCATCGAGTACATGGCTTGCCCAGGCGGATGTCTTGGGGGCGGAGGCATGCCGATTCCGACCTCGCCAGAGATAAGAGCTGCTCGAGCCCGCGCCATCTATGGGGAGGATGAGGCATATGAGATTCGCAAATCTCATGAGAACCCCGCGGTGGCGAGGTTGTATCAGGAGTTCTTGACCGACGGTCCTTGCGGCCATACGGCTCATGACCTTCTGCATACGAGCTACACGCCTAGAGGCAAGTACATCGCCTGACGACGAAGAAGTTCATACGGACTGCTTGTCCGGGCGCCGGATGGACTCGTCTTCACCGGCGCCGTCGGGATCATCGACCCAGTGTCCTGCACAGTGAATGAATTCACGACTGCTCGCTCGGGCCGGGCGGGGCAGGCTTCCTGTTGCCCTGTGAAGATACTCGGCTCCTGGTGGGGCCCGTTCGAAGCGACTTGGGCATTGACCGCGAGGCCATGGGGGCCTAACTTCCCCTAGCGCGCGTCGGCATTTCAGCCGATGTCCGCCTCGTCGAGGCTGTTTCGTGACGAAAGCAATCGAACAGTGGAAAGCCGCCCACCCCGGTAAGTTCGCGCCAGAGAGCGAGATCTTCAAGCGTATTCGCCGGGGCGATCGTGTCTTCATTAGCACTGCTTGTGGTGAGCCGCAGTTCTTGGTGGACGCGCTGATGCGGTATGTCGAGGCCCATCCCAAGGCCTTCGCGGAGGCGGAGGTCTTCCAGATCTGGTCATTGGGACTTGCTCCCTACGCCGACGAGCGATTCAACTACAACTTCAGGCACAACTCCTTCTTTGTGGGTCAAAGCACCAGAGATGCCGTGAACCAGGGCCTCGCGGACTACACGCCGATCTTTCTCTCAAAAGTGCCTCCGCTCATCGAGTCGGGGCGTATTCCGATAGACGTCGCGCTCATACAGGTCTCGCCTCCGGATAGAAGTGGTTTTTGCAGCCTAGGCATCAGTGTGGACATCACCAAGATTGCAATTGAAAAGGCGCAGCTCGTCATAGCGCAGGTAAACCCCCGAATGCCCAGGGTTCATGGTGATACCTTCGTGCACATAGACAGGCTCGATTATCTCATCGAGCATGAGGAACCGCTGCTCGAGTTTGCCCCAATCGTTCCAGACGAGATTGCCCATCAGGCCGGTAAGTACGTCGCCCGAATAATCCAAGACGGCGATACTCTGCAGGTCGGCTATGGAAGCATGCCCAACGCCATCTTGGCGAATATTGCCGACAAAAAGCATCTGGGGGTGCACTCGGAGCTATTGTCGGACTCGATGGTGGAGCTCATTCGTCGGGGAGTCATAGATAACTCGCTGAAGACCCGCGATCGGGGAAAGACCGTCGCTTCCTTCTGTATGGGAACAGAGAAGACATACGACTTCATACATGACAATCCAGCGATAGCGTTTCGTACGATTGATTATACCAATCACCCGAGCGTCATCTCGAGCATTTCCAATCTAACGGCAATCAACGCGGCTCTTCAGGTAGATCTGACCGGGCAGGCCACCGCCGAGTCGATCGGGGAGACCTTCTTCAGCGGAATTGGAGGTAGCGCGGACTTCATGCGGGCCACCACGTTCGCGCCCGGGGGAAAGACGGTCCTGGTTCTCCGTTCCACGACGAAAAACGACGAAGTCTCTCGCATAGTTCCGTTTCTAGACGAGGGAGCGGGAGTCACGCTCAATAGAGGTGATGTCCAGTATGTAGTGACGGAGTATGGTATCGCGTATATCCATGGAAAGAATATTCGAGAAAGAGCCATGGATCTCATCGGTATTGCCCATCCCAAGTTCAGGCCCTGGCTCATAGAGGAAGCCAAGCGTCGCCACCTGATCTACAAGGATCAAGCTTTCATTCCTGGTAAGAAGGGCGAGTATCCGGAGCATCTGGAAACGGTGCGCACGACCGAGAAGGGTGTTTCGATTCGACTTCGTCCGGTGAAGATAAGCGACGACTCATTGGTGAAGGACTTTTTCTACTCCCTTTCCGATAGGAGCCTCCAGAGGAGGTTCATGTCGATGCGAATGGACATCCCACATAGGCTTAGGCAGGAGTTCGTAGTCATCGACTACACCATGGAGATGGTGATTCTTGCTTGTCTCGGGACCCAGGACAGGGAAAAGGTAGTTGCCATAGGACAGTTCATCAAGGATCCGGCCACGCATACGGCCGAGGTGGCCTTTGCGGTTAGGGACAGCTTTCAGAATGCAGGGATCGGCACTGAACTTCTTTCTTATCTTACGGTGCTGGCCAAGAACGAGGGATTGCATGGATTCACGGCGGATGTTTTGGTCGAGAATCGACCCATGATGCGTGTCTTCGACAAGCTCTTCCCGGATTTGGAGAAGAAGCTGGAGGACGGTGCATTTCACCTGACGATGCGATTTGGTGAAGGTAATGAGCCAACAGGAAAGTGATACGATAAGGTATTTGTTCGAGCCGAGAAGCTTCGCGATAATTGGCGCATCTTTGAACCCCGCCAAGCTTGGGCATACCATTGCGCGCAACATTCTCGAAGGGGGGTACGGTGGTCGTCTACACCTCGTGGGCTCCGCCAAGGGCGAGATCCTTGGGATTCCCCTTCATGAGAGCATCGAACACATAGAAGACGAGATCGACCAGGCTACGATAGTCATTCCCGCCAAGTATGTGGTGGATGCGGTCAAGAGCTGCGCCAAAAAGGGGGTAAGGCACGTTCAGATCATTTCCTCGGGATTCTCGGAGATCGGCAACGCCAAAGAGGAGCAGGAAATCGTCTCCATAGCCCGATCGAACGGCATGCGCGTGCTGGGCCCAAACATATTCGGCTTGTACTCCGCTGCTTCATCTTTGAACTCGACCTTCTCCGCTACCGGTATCAAGTCTGGTCATGTAGCGATTTTGACGCAGAGCGGTGCTCTTGGAATCTCCATGATTGGTAAGACCCTCGTGGAGAACATTGGTCTTTCCGCGATTGTCTCTCTTGGCAACAAGTCGGATATCGATGAAGCGGATCTGCTGGACTATCTCGTCGAGCAAGAGCGCACCAAGGTCATTCTGATGTACGTGGAAGGGGTCAAGAACGGCCAGCGTTTCGCAGAGGCCCTGCGTCGCACGACCGCTCGAAAGCCTGTCGTTGTAATACGTTCCGGAAGATCCAAGAGGGGGGCCTTGGCGGCCGCTTCTCATACGGGTTCACTGGCGGGCTCCGACGAGGTTTTCAGCGCGATAATGAGACAGTGCGGGGTGCTACGCGCGGAAAGCATCGGCGAGGCCTTCGATTGGTGCAAGTTCTTGGCGTTCAGTCCAAAGCCCCCCGGAGATCGTGCCGTGATTGTTACCAACGGGGGAGGGGTCGGAGTTCTAGCCACCGACGCCTGCGAGAAGTACGGAGTCGAGCTTCTTGACGACCAAGGGGTGCTAGGAGAGGTCTTCGGCCCCGCGACCCCGTCCTTCGGATCGACCAAGAATCCAGTGGATATTACCGGTAGCGCCAACTCCGAAGCGTACGAGCTGGCACTGTCGGCGCCGGCCTCCAGCGACTACATGGATGCCACGATGGCTCTGTACTGTGAGACCGCGACATTCGACTCGGAGAACTTGGCTCCGATGATCCGTCAAACGCATGCCGCCCACAAGGAGGCTGGAAAGCCGATTACCTACGCCTTGGTCGGCGGCGAAACAGTCGACGAGACGATAGACATATTGCGCAAGGACAACATACCGGTCTTCGATGATATCGACCCCGCCGTCTCTTGCCTGGGTGCGGCTTATCGATACAGGGACCATCTTCGCGAAAGAACCGAAACGCTCGATCAGGCGGAGGTGGATGTAAAGGCCATCGATGGCATAGTGGATCGGGCTCTCGAGGAAGGCAGGGACTTCTTGCTGGCCGCGGAAGGCTCGGCGGTGATGCGCGCCGCCGGGATTCGCATGCCCGAGAGCAAGATCGTCCGCAGTATTCCAGAAGCCGTTGGTTTCGCGGAATCCATCGGGTTCCCCGTCGTCATGAAGATCGCTTCGCGAGACATTCTTCACAAGAGCGATGCGGGGGGAGTGGCGCTCGGGCTCGAGAACGAGAAGGATGTAGTCGACGCCTACGAGGCCATCATCCAAAACGCCAAGGAGTACAAAGCGGATGCCACCATCGACGGTGTCGAGGTCGTTTCCATGGTCAGGCCGGGAACGGAGCTGATCGTCGGAGCTAGAAACGATCAGTCCTTCGGTCCCATCGTCATGTGTGGGCTCGGTGGAATCTACGTGGAGGTAATGAAAGACGTCGTCTTCCGAGGTCTCCCGATCGGCCGAGCCGAGGTCATGAAGATGCTCGAGGAGATTCGTTCCTTCCCACTTCTTCTGGGAGTCAGGGGAGAACCTCGAAGGGATATCGAAGGCGTCGTCGACACTATCATCAAGGTCGGTACGATAATCGAGAAGTGCGAGAGGATCACGGATATCGAGATCAACCCAGTCGTCGTCTACGAGGAGAAGAAGAGCCTGACGGCCGTGGACGCTCGGATCTTGATTGCGCGCAAGAAGGAGGCAGAAAGATGAAGAGGATTGTCATCACGTCCATCAGGGAGAGCGCGGGAAAGACCAGCATGATCCTCGGGATCGCGGCTGGGAGGCAGGAGAAGATTGGCTATATGAAGCCTTTTGGCGACCGCCTCATCTACCGTAGGAAGCGAAATTGGGACTACGACGCGAGCGTCATGGTCCAGATACTGGGCCAAGACGACGAACCCGAGGCGATCTCGCTTGGGTTCAATCACTCGAAGCTGCGGTATGTACACGATGAAGAAGGAACCCGGTCGACTGTAGTCGAGATGTCGAAGAACGTTGGTAGAGGCAAGGAATTGCTTTTGGTAGAGGGAGGCAAGAGCCTTTCCTATGGCGCTTCGGTTTATCTCGATGCCATCTCGATCGCTCGTTACTTGGATGCCTCCCTAGTCGTCGTCACGAGCGGGGACAATGACACCGTGTTCGACGACATCACCTTCCTTCGAAAGAACCTACCGCTGGAAGGAGTCGATTTCGGCGGAGTGATAGCCAACAAGCTTCCGGACGTCGACGATTTCGAGAACGCTGTCATGCCCGAAATCTCCAAGATGGGAGTAAGGATGCTCGGGGCGGTGCCTTTCAAGGAACAGCTCACTCGTTTTACCGTGAAGTTTCTTGCGGAAAGGCTTCTTGCTCGAGTGATCGCGGGTGAGGAGGGCCTCGAAAAGACGGTCAGGCACATTTTCGTCGGTGCGATGTCCACCGAGGAGACCATGCGTGCTCCCGTGCTGAACA
>SKWY01000498.1 GCA_007128675.1 Deltaproteobacteria bacterium
GCGGCCTCGATGTACCGTCTGGCCTTCCACTGTGAGATCCCGAGTCTCGACCCGGCCTCTCATCAGAGGAGCCGCCATGGGACCCTCGACCGAAAGATTCAAATTGACGAGCCCGCCAAGGGCTAGGGGCAGATCGTCGATCCACGGCAGCTGCTCTATGAGAATATCCATGCCGCTAGCACTAGCTGTTTCGATCTCTTGGGCTCGTGGGAGCAGCGTGCCATCGACCGCTAGCCGGCCGGCAGGGCCGTCAATCTTCATCGAGAGTCGCAGTCGGTCGAGATCACCTCGCGCCAAGATGTCTACATCGCCAAGGGGCTTCTCTTGGAACCGGAGCATGGCGGCCTGAAGGGAGGCTTCGATGGTTGGCTCGGCGATTCGGCCGCTCACGCTTGCGTGCAGTTCGACAGGGCCGAGGATTTCTGGAGGATCCTCGAGAGGCGATAGCAGGACCTTGGCAGGGATCTCCAACCCAGTCAGCTCGGCGTCGAGCTGCTCATCTTGCAAGTCCAGCTCGAAATGCCCGGTGATGGCTCCACCGCCCGTCGGCTCGAGGCTTTCGATCACGAGACGCACCTCGTCTCTATCCGCTCGTACGCTTGCCTCGGCGATGGAGAAAGGAACTCCGGCAAGAGCCAGATCGTCAATCGTCAGCCTTCCGCGTGCCCGAGGTCGCGACAGAGTCCCGGAAACCGCGAGCCTTACGTTAGCGCGGCCTTCTACCGCTGGGATGATAGCGGCCAGGAGCACTCGGTTCGCGGCGATGCTGCCCATGATGGCGGGGTCGTCCAAGGGCTCTCCCTCCTCGTCCAGGAATCGAACCTCGCCGGTGGCGCGGGCCGTGCCGATGGTAGAGTCGAGGCGAGCGCCGTCGAAATGGAGCGTGCCCGCCTCGAGGCTCATTGGAGCAATCAGCGTGGCATCCGAAAAGAACTCGCTCGATACTCTGTCGACCCTTAATAGGGCCTCCACCGTTGGCATCGATAAAGAGCCCCTCACTTCTCCGTCGAGCCTTGCAGGCCCGGCGGAAAAGGGTGCTCCCAGTGCGTCTAGAATCGCGTTCGGCTCCGCATGCTCGATCTCGAACCAGAACGAAAGGGGGTGATCGCCGTACGGGAAGAGTCCTCGGGCAAGCAAGGTGATCTCGCCGGCTTCGAAGATTAACCTCTCGATTCGCGCGCCTTCGTCCACGAGCAGCGCGTCTGCTGTCACGAGAGCGGTTTGCGGTATCGCTTCTTCGGCTGCGGGCGGGAGCGCCTCGGTCAGTCGCCGTGGAGGTCCCGTCAGGGTCAGCGACGCCGACATCGTCCCTCGTGGATCATCAAGGCTTTGAAGTGCCAGGGTCACCTCGCCGTCGACTCGGTCCGGCAAGAGATCTTCTTCGACCCAGGGATGGACGAGTCGCGCGGCGGCGATGCCTTCAAGGCCGATCCTCGCTTCAATCGAGGCCCGCGGACCGAGAAGGTCAATCGTGCCTTCCATGCGCAAGGTGCCCGGAAAAAGATCGAGCACCCCATCTTCTATGTCGACGATGCCGTCTCTGTAGGAGCCGGCTGCCCTATCAAGGCGAGCGCTGACGCCCCCGAGCTCCATGTTTCGTGCCCTTATCATCTCGATGGTCGCGAAGACGCCCGCCGCCTCCTCGAGGCCCGTGACGCTCGCGCCGTCGACGACGATGCCTTGGACCACGAGATCGAGGTCCGATAGGCGCAGCTCGTCGGCTCGCGCGCCGGTCTCCACCGTCAGAACTCCCGCTTCCCAGCGCAGGCTAAGATCCTCGAGAGCCATCCCCTCGATGACCATGAGGCCGGCCGGCGTTTCCATCTCCAGCCGTCCGTTCTCGAGGCTTGCTCTGTCGATGACTAGGTCCCAGCCAGGCGATGGCTCGGCGGGCACGGTCTCTGGTGGTGAGAGTGCCTCGATGAGGCTGAAAGACTCTTCTTCCGTCTCGATGAGCCTTACTAGAAGGCCGTCGATCTCGACGCTTGAGAGCCGGATGGTTCTAGTGAGGATGCCGCTTGGAGCGAAGGTTAGGACGGCTCTGTCGAGGACCAGGACATCTCTTCCCTGTTCATCGCGGATCGTCAGATCCTCTACCACTCCACTCCTGGGGTAGAGCAGCCAATCGAAGCCGCGAATCTCTACCTGTCCCGCTATGGCCTCGGAGGCTTGATGCTCGATGGCGGCTCGCGTCCTCTCCGGCGTGAGATACACCCTTGCGCCAATGAGAACGAGGAGGGCCACAAGGGTTGCTCCAAGGAGAATGAAAGCCGCGATCTTGGTGCCGCGACTCATGCGTTTCACTGTCGCCATGTCGGGTGCTCCAAGGCCTGGGGACGCGATTGGCGTCGATCCGACAATATGGACGGCGAGCAGAGTCAGCAGGGGATGTATACGCCCCAGGGAGGACATATGCCAAAACGAGCTAGTCGCCTTATCGCGCAAGTCCCTCGAGTTCGGGCCGTCAGCTCTCGACTATTCGCTAGGCTCACGTATGTGAGCCCCGCGCCGATTTTTTATCTGACACCTGGGGAAGAGCCCGGGGCGGGTTCGAGTTGTTGGCCTTGAAGTGCCTATAGTAACCTCCCCCTCTTTGAGGAGAGAGGCAATGCCCCGAAAGAGCAGGGATGACACATGGAGACTATGAAGTCCGACGAGATGCCCAACCTTCGCGAAGAGGTGCGAGCAATAAACGACCTGGTTCGCAACGAGAGCGCGTTCATTGACGGCGTGATGGCCGAGATCGGCAAGGTCATCGTTGGTCAGCGAGAGATGATAGAGCGAGTGCTCGTGGGTATGTTGACAGGAGGCCATGTCCTCTTGGAGGGGGTTCCCGGCCTCGCCAAGACGCTGACGGTCAAGACCCTCGCCGATACGCTGGATGCCTCCTTCAAGAGGATCCAGTTCACACCCGATCTCTTGCCGGCGGACCTGATAGGCACACAGGTCTTTCACCAGCACTCGGGCGAGTTCTCCGTGAAGCGCGGTCCGATCTTCGCCAACGTCATACTTGCGGACGAGATCAACAGGGCTCCGGCGAAGGTGCAGTCGGCTCTTCTAGAGGCGATGCAAGAGCGGCAGGTCACCATCGCCGACGAGACCCATCCTCTTCCCTCTCCCTTCATGGTCATGGCGACCCAGAACCCGGTTGAGCAAGAGGGGACCTACCCCTTGCCCGAGGCGCAGGTCGATCGCTTCATGCTCATGGTCAAGGTCGACTATCCCACCAAGGACGAGGAGAGGCGGATCATGGAGCGCATGGCAGTCTCCGAGCCCGCCTCGGTAGACACCGTAGTTCACCCCGACGACATCGCTAGGGCGCGCGGCGTGGTGCGCAAGGTCTACATGGACGACAAGCTCAAGGACTACATAGTCGACATAGTCCATGCCACGCGTGAGCCGCAGCGTTATGGCTTGAAGGACGTTGCCGGTTACATCGAGTATGGAGCATCGCCTCGAGCGTCGATCTATTTGAACCTGGCGGCGCGCGCCCATGCCTTTCTTCGGCACAGAGGTTTCGTAACTCCAGAGGACGTGAAGGCCGTTGGGCTCGATATTCTGCGCCATCGCATCTCGATCACCTACGAGGCCGAAGCCGACGAGATTACATCGGAGCATGTGGTCGGCAGGGTATTCGAGGCGGTGGAGGTGCCCTGACGCCCTCACGTTTTCGACGTTTAGTCCTGGTCAACATTTCAACACCGAGAGCTTCGGATGCTGCCTCGTGACCTCGTAAAGCGCATACGGCGCATCGAGATACACACCCGCCGAGCCGTCGACACCGGCCTGGCCGGACAGTACCACTCGGTCTTCAAGGGCCGAGGCATGGCCTTCTCCGAGGTTCGCCAGTATCAGCCAGGCGATGAGATACGGACCATCGACTGGAACGTGACGGCTCGCCTACAGTCCCCTTACGTCAAGGTCTTCACCGAGGAGCGCGAGCTGACGGTGATGCTCCTTGTGGATCTCTCGGCCAGCGGTGATTTTGGCAGCCGGGAGAAGTCCAAGGCAGAGGTGGCCGCCGAGATCGCCGCTCTTCTGGCTTTCAGCGCGATCAAGAACAACGACAGGGTAGGCCTCCTGATCTTCACCGATCGCATCGAGCGCTTCATCCCCCCAAAGAAGGGTCGCCGCCACGTTCTAAGAGTGATCAGCGAGATCCTCGGCTTCTCGCCGGAGGGCCGGGGCACGAGCATCTCCTTGGCGCTCGACTACCATATGAAGCTGATGCGCCGAACGGCGGTGACCTTTTTGGTCTCCGATTTCTTGGACCAGGGCTGGGAGAAGCCGCTTCGTCTGGCGGGCCAGCGGCATGACGTCGTTCCCGTCGTCATTACGGATCCTTTCGAGGAGTCATTACCCCCCGTCGGAATCGTCTATGCGGAGGATGCCGAGACCAAGACCCCCCTTCTTCTCGATACCATGAGCAAGCGGGTCAGGAAGAGCTACGAGGCCGCGGCCGCGGCCCGTCGAACCAGTCGGGAGCGAGCCCTTCGTCGCCTTGGCCTCGATCGGGTGGATCTTCGAACGGATGCCGACTACGTCCGTCCCCTGGTCACCTTCTTCCGGCTGCGCGCCCGTAGGAGGGTCGCGTGAGCTTTGTCCCCGAGAGCCTCGAGGCTCGGCTCATTCCGGAGTCGGCCTACGTCGGTGAGACGGTCGTCTATCGGATCGAGCTGCACCGTCCGGAGGACGTCTCGGTGAAGGTTCCCGGTGACCTGGACATGGCCCCCTTTCTTCTAGCCGGTGTTTCCCAAAGGGCGGAGAAGCTCGGCTCCGGGTTGGTTCAGGAGATCTTGGAGCTGGAGCTCGGGGTCTACACGCTGGATTCCGCCGAGCTCCCATCGTTCGAGCTAGTAGCCGTTACGCCTGATGGGACCTCGAGCATTTCCGTGCCCGGCCAAACCCTCGAGGTGCTTTCGATCGTCGAGGAGGAGGGTGAGACGCCAAGAGAGATGGAGCCTCCGGATTCCATTTGGATGCGCGACTACGCCATACTCCAGGCCGTGGGAGTGGCCTTGGCCGTGCTTGTCGTGCTCCTAGCTCTTTGGAAGATCTACTCGAGGCTTCGTGACAGACCGCGCAAGGCGACCTTGGCCCCGCCGCCGCCTCCGCGGCCCGCCCACGAGGTCGCGCTCGAGGCGCTGGAGGAACTTCGCTCTCGGGATCTCGTTGCCAAGGGTGAGCGAAAGGTCTTCTTCTTCCGTCTATCCGAGATCGTTCGCGACTATGTTGGAGAACGTTTCGGCTTCGACTCGCTCGAGCTGACTACCACCGAGCTTTTGTCGAAGCTGCGAGATAGGCCGACTCCGGGCCTGGATCTCGATCGCTTCCGGGCGTGGTGCGCCCAGTGCGACATGGTCAAGTTTGCTCGTTACGAGCCCGGTGATGCCGAGTGCAACTCGGCGCTGACCAAGGCCTTTGGTTTCGTCGAGGACACTCGCCCGCGCCTTGAAGCCGATACGGTAACAATGGCTGGGCAAGACCGGCAAGCCGCCGCATCCGGGAAGGCGTCATGACGGGAAGCGGAGTAGAGCTGGGAAGGCCCCTTGCCCTCGTCCTGCTTCTGGCGGTGCCGTTTCTAATCTGGGTCGCGAAGAGGTACCGGGACCGGGCGCCCGTTCTGCGTCTTCCCGGCAGGGTACTCGTGGAAGGAATACAGCCGACGGTAGCGCAGCGGTTAAGGTGGCTGCCCATGGCTTGTCGCGTCGTCGCCGTTGCCTTGGTGGCCGTGGCCCTTTCGAACCCGCGAGTAAGGACGACGGAGGTTCTCGATCTCACGCATGAAGGCATAGACATCATGCTCGTCTTCGATGTGTCGGGCTCCATGCGGGCGATCGACTTCGAGCCCAACGATCGACTGCATGTGGCAAAGGAGATCACCGCCAGCTTCATCGATGGCCGGCCGAACGATCGGATTGGCCTGACCATCTTCGCCGGCGAGGCCTTCACCCTCGTGCCTCTGACCCGCGATCATGTCTCTCTGAAGGAGATATTCGATACGGTCAGCTACGGAGTAATCGAGGATGGGACCGCCATAGGCAACGGGGTAGCGACAGCGCTGCTTCGGCTTAGGGAGAGCGAGGCGGACACCAAGGTCATTGTCCTGATCACGGACGGGGACAACAACGCCGGTCAGATCGCTCCCATGCAGGCGGCCACCATGGCGACGAAGCTCGGGGTCCAAATCCACACCATTCTCGTGGGCGACGGCGGCAAGGCTCCCTTCCCGGTGGGTAAGGATATGTGGGGCCGGGAGGTTTACCGTGATGTGATCATTCCCGTGGATGCCGAGCTGCTGGAGAGGATGA
>SKWY01000343.1 GCA_007128675.1 Deltaproteobacteria bacterium
ACCGAAATCCCTCAAGTCCATTTCCCAGGTCGAATCACTCCTCGCAGCGAGACCGACTGTGACGACGGTACCAGCGGCAATCACGCCAACGGCTGTCCAGACCCACCACTTGTTTCTTGCGGGCTCCTCCAAGGAGTGGTCGTGCATGGAAACAGCTTCCGGCGGAGCTGGCGAAGTAGACTCCTCATCTTCCTTGGCCGATGAGAGGTAGGCAGCCGTCAGCGAATCATCCTTGCTAGTATCGCCGAGTGCGTAGAACTCGGGAGGAGGGTCATAGACGTCCTCTTCCCCGGCATCGGCGAGAACTTTCTTGGATTCTTCGATCAGGGCGAGAACTGCTTCTTCATTGTCGGCTTCCGGTACGCCCTGGAGGTACGCCCTGAAGAAATAGAGAGCAGCCGCATGGTTGCCGAGGTGACGGTGACACTGGGCGATATTGAAGAGGAAGGCCGCATGGGGCCAAGCTTCGTAGGCGGAGGCGAAAGCAGTCAGCGCTTCGCTATACTCCCCCAGCCGATACTTCTTTTGGCCCTCCTGGAAATGAGCACGAGCAGCTTCCATATCAGCCGCTCCATGGCTGTCCATCTCCTCTTCATGAGCGCTGGAGAAAGCTTTGCTCGAAGGAAGTAGAAGGAATAGGGCTACCGCCAGAGTTGGGATTAGCTTCGGTCTCACGCTCATTCTCCTATCGGCGCAATTCAGAGGCGGACCGCCTCATTGGGAAAATGGATCCAATAGCTCTTGCGTATCTTGCTTCGATGGCTTCTTGGGCTCGGTCTTCGTCTTTGCCGGTCTAGTCTTTTGCGGCAAGTCTCTTTCTTTCCGAACGGGAGGCGAGGGAGGCGGCCGCCTTACGACGCGCCTCTCTGGCAGCGTCACGCTCAGTCTCATAGTTGCGTTCAATGAGACCTCTTCGGTGACGACCTCATGACCATCTAGCTCGAAACGAAACAGTTCCTCTGCGTCCCTGGGCTCGACCTCGAGGGTCAAGGGAGTCTTTCCCACCCGCTCCGAGGCGGCGCCGCGATAGACTGTAGCGCCCTGCGGTCTGGAGCGAAGGAAAAGCTTGACCGTCTTTGGCTTTGCGGTTTTGGACTCGCTGGTCGGATCGACGGGGCTCTTGAACTGATCATCGGGGTCGAAGGACTCGGTCTCGTGGCTCGTGGCGGCCATCACATCCTCATGCCCCGCATGCTGGCTCTCGATCTTTGTCGTGGACGAGTCCAGCTGGGAGGGATCGGGCGGCGCTGGTGCGCCATCGGAAAGCGGCCAGGTCAAGGCTAATGCCGCGACAATTCCGGCTATGCCCACGAGGCCTCCTACTAGAGCAAGCATCGGGCCAGACGGCTTCCTGCTGGAGGAACCGGCGGGACGAGAGGATCTGCTCGGTCTGGACGTCGAGGAGAAAGCCTCGCCTGCTCCCGACATCTCGTCGCGAATCATCTCGAGGCGCTCTCTTATCGCCGTCATGTTCTCCGGTCGCTCGTCTCGGCTCTTCTCTAGGCAGTTGAGAATCAAAGACTCCAAGGAGGCCGGGATCCTGCCGCGGGTCGCCTTCATCACCTCGTTGGGCGAAGGCGGCCGTACGGTGAGATGCTTCACGATCATTTCGCCGTAGCTGGAAGCGGAGAAGGGCGGCCTGCCGGTCGTTGCGGCGTAAAGAACGAGTCCCAAAGCATAGATGTCGGTACGGTGGTCCACTGTTTCCCCGCCCGCCTGCTCCGGAGACATGTACTCCGGGGTGCCAAGAACAGTGCCTTCCGCCGTGAGATCAAGCCGCGAGCCGTCTTCCGCTCCACGCATCTTGGCGATGCCGAAATCAAGGAGCTTGACCAGGTCCTTGCCGTGGCGTCGGGTGACGAAGACGTTGGCTGGCTTCAAATCGCGATGGATGATCCCGGCATCATGCACCTTTGCGAGCACGCCGGCCATTTGAATGCCTAGCTCCACAGCTCGATCGGTGGCCAAGGGACCGCCTTCCTCGAGCATCTCCGAGAGGTCCTGGCCCTCCAGATACTCCATCACATAGTACGTATGCTCGCCCTCCTCGACGAAGTCGGTTATCTCGACGAGGTGCTCATCGCTAAGCTGATTGACGGCGCGCGCTTCGCCGAAGAAGCGCTTGACTGGCTCGGGCTTGCTCGCGTGCTCGGCATCGAGAAGCTTTATTGCGACCTTTCTTCCAAGCCGTCGATGCTCGGCAAGAAAGACTCGGCCCATTCCTCCTTCTCCTATCAATCGAATGATCTCATAAGCGCCAAGTATGTAGCCTGGGCCGGGCTCGGTTGGTTCGGATATGCTCGAGGTTGTCGATGCTTCCCTTGAGGAGGGGGCCCGAGGGACCGGGGTGACCGCTGTGTCCTGTTTCGATACGGGGGCAGCTATCAAGGTGCGTTCCGAGGATCGCTGTAAGTCTTCGCGCCTTGATTCTCTAGGGGGACGGTGTGTCTCTCTTTTGGCATTTCGAGGTAATGGCGGGGGCAGATCCGGCTTGTCGGGAGAGTTCGGGCTTCTGCGTGCCTCGCCTGTTTCGCTCGGCGGGCGTGGTCTGGGACCAACCGCGGTCTCCGTGGAGGCCTGGGAGCTCGAGGACAAGGGCCGCCTCTTGGTAGCAATGCGAGCGCTCTTCTTGCAGGTGCAGGTTCCCTGCTCGATGCTTCCTTGGCAATCAGGACAACGGCTCATGGCCGTATGCCCTTCTCGTTCTTGGAGTGAGGTCCCATTTCATCCTATTTCTTGGGTTGCCGGTATGCAGAACTCGTCGATCGCGCGCTCCACCACAGGGCGAGCACTTGCCTTCAGCTATCTTTATCACTAGATGAACGGAGGTGCATGCCCTGCTACTCTATGTGGAGGCATGCCCTTCAAGATAGCATCAACTAGGGCTTATGGCAGGAGACAATTTCATTGCCGTGCCAAGGCCCCTTGCCTTGTCTGAACCTGGGAGCCGCGCAAGCAGAGTGACGGTTCCAATTGCCCCTACCTCTATGCTGTCATGAGGGCCATGACCAATCCAATCTCGCGCCTGGGCTCATTCTTCTCGGCGGGCGGTCGCGGCCTCGCTTTGCTCGTTGCCGCCTGTCTCGCCCTTTTCTTCCAGTCCGCCTGTAGCACGGAGAATGGGCCTCCGGGGCCGGGCAACGGAGAAGAAGAGCCCGCAGATGCTGGAGAGCCTTGTCCCTCTGGAGATCCGATGCGCTGCGCGACTGGGGTTTCCTTGATTGGCCAGGGAGGACAGTGCTGGTGCAGCGCGTTCTGCGAGAGCGAGCAAGACTGCCCTGATGATTTCCCTTGCCAGCGCTACGAGTTCGACGGTGATCACAGGGATGTTTGTGCTCCCTTGTGCACCACGGATGTGCAGTGTGCGTCGGGATCCTGTGATGCCCAAACAGGCGCATGCGATCCGCCCTTGGAGGGATCGGCTTCGGTTGGAGACTCATGTGGCGATGATGCTGGTATGTGCTCGTTTGGGCTCGTATGCGTTCGTCACGGAGGGCCAGGAAGGTGTATGGAGATGTGTGGGCTGCACGAGGGGCCTCTATGCGAGAGCGGAGCTGTTTGCTACGAGGCTACCGTCCCCGATGGCGGCATCTGCTGGCTTGGCGGGGAGCTGGCTTTCGATACACCTTGCTCCGGCGAGTTCGATTGCGTCATCGGACACGTCTGCGTGGCTCATGTGGGTGGACAGACCTGTAGGCCAGCTTGTGACATGGAGGCGCCAGATCCATGCGAGGAGGGGACTGGAAGCTGCCGGGCGCTGTACGAGGGTCGCCTTGGCGCTTGTCTCCCATGAGATGTTGGGAGAAAGGAAGCAAGACTCCTTGACCTGCCGGCGTCAGGCAGCGTAGATACGCGGGCTTCCAATGGATATGGCGGTGTAGCTCAGGCGGTTAGAGCAGGGGTCTCATAAGCCCCGTGTCGGTGGTTCGAGTCCACCCACCGCCATTGATTTTGGGGGTTATGCGGGTGTCGCTTCAGTCGTCACCTTCGATGCAGCACCATTGGGTCGCTTTGTAAAGGCAGGTCACCACCGAAAATGGATGAAGAGACGTCCGAAGTTCTTGGAGTCTTTCTCCACCCGCTGGTAGCGCCTTTTGACGTCGGGCCTGTCTAGAAACCGAAGAACCCTCTTCTTTAGCTGCCCGCTGCCTTTTCCGGGGATGATCTCCACCTTCTTGATTCTCTTCTCCTCGGCTTCGGAGATGATCCTCTCCAGCTCCTCGTCGATGCTTGTGCCCCGATTGTAGATTGGGTGGAGGTCGAGCTTGAGCTTGCCCATGAGCCGTATACTATCAGCACCTGTAAGCAATGCCCCAGGCGACGGGATTCTTGTCATTCGCGAGCCTTGTCTCTCTTTGACCCCGTGGGATTCCATGTCGAAAACGAACTCATGCCACGACTGTAAGAGACCCTTTCGCTTCCATAGGTGGCGTCGGCGCTGCAAGAGCTGCGAGAGGACTCTATGCGCTTCATGCCTTGTCCAAGTCCGCCTGCCCAACTGGGTCTTTCCGGCTCTACCCGAGAAGATGTGCCTTACATGTCATGAAACCAAGGCAGCGCCCCTCGAGAAGAGATACCAGGCCGCGCTGTCAGAGAGGGTCAAGGTGTTTGCCTACGTTGGGAGTTATAGGGGTGAGCCGGCCGTCGATCCCGATTCTAGGCTGCCGATCGAGTCGGGCTATCACCGGACGCAAGAAGAGGCGGTGCGAGAGCTGCAGACAATCGCTGCGTTTCACAACCGTAAGATCGTCGAGGAGCTTGGCTTTCGAGAAATGAAGAATAGGGAGGTAGCGCCGAGCCCAGGAGAGGGTCCGCTTCCCTTTGCCGAGCAAGGCTCCAGCATGTGGAAGGCTGTCGGCGTGGGGTCATCGTTTCTCGAGCCTCGTCGGTCATGATGCTCGAAGGTGAGCCGGCTTTTTGTCCTGGCAAAGCAAGAAGGGATGGCAGATTGGACAGGGCATTCGAGGCTGTCCTGGTGCGCTTCCTTCTCGTCCCGGCCGGTTTCGGAGCCGATGAGACCTAGAGTGGCGGGGGAGGAGTCAATGGACAAGACGAGAGTCGACACCGATATCTGGAAGGTGCTCGTCGCTACGACCTTGACGGTATTCGCGGTACTGCAAATCCCCGTCGGGGTTTGGCTCGTAGGCTCGAGCTGGGCCTTGGGCTTATGGGTTGGCTCCTTTTCCAAACGTCTTTTCGGTCTTGGGTTCATAGTTGCCGCAAGCCTTGGCTGGGCAATTGGCCTTGCCGTCGCCTCCTGGCTCACTGCGGCTCTGCGCGAGCCCGGTGTGCCTTACTCCATGGTTCTAGCTGCTGGCTCTGGAGCATTCGCCGGGCTTCTATGGTCGGCAGCCGGCGGTTGGTGCATTCAGCGTCGGTCTCGCGAGCTTCTTCTCAAGCCGTGGCTTCTTCTGTCCGCGGCGTCGGCGGGGCTTTTCGCGTTCACACTCGGTCTACAGGATGCGCTCGCCCCCCGCCTCGAGGCGGGGTTCGCAGCCGATCTTCACGCCGCTCAAAGCGAGGTCCTTGTATGGCACTGGCTCTGGATTGGAACTGCAGCCTTGCTTCTGGGAGCCGGCGCGGCCGCGCTGAGGGGCTTGGTATCAGCGTCGATGCCCGATTTCTCGGCGCCGAGGAAGCCGGCGGTTAGCGCAGTCCTGGGCGTGTTGATGGCGGCGCTACTCCTCTGGCTCTTGCGCGGCCCTTGGACTGTGGGCGCGCCGGAAGACCCGGTGGAAACAGAGCTGTCTTTATCGGTTGATTCGGTGCCGGTAGAGGCCTCGCAAGGCGAGGGCTTCGAGCGAAGGGTCCACGTCATTCGCTGCGCCTCTGGCGCCGAGGCCGCGCTCCACCTTTTCGTCCCCGAAGTCTCCTCGGACCCGCCGGCGCTGCTGCTCTTCTTGTGGGGCAGCGGTCCCCATTCTCCTCTTTCCTT
Source organism: Deltaproteobacteria bacterium (assembly GCA_007128675.1). Classification (GTDB taxonomy): domain Bacteria; phylum Myxococcota; class Myxococcia; order SLRQ01; family SLRQ01; genus SKWY01. The sequence continues at coordinate 5,936 of SKWY01000343.1, forward strand.
CTGCAAGCGGCATATTGCCCCCGAGGCCTCTGCTCACGGCATCTGGCTTGCCTGCCCCGAGAAGATTGGCGCGCCGGCTGGCGATGAGGCGCCAGGGGATCTCTTCTGGTCATTCGACCATCTTCATGGACGTCAGGCGACGGCAGAGGCGGTACTGGACAATGTCGCTACTATTTCGAGGGCAGAGGATATCTTCGTTTCTGGCTACAGCGAGGGCGTGGATGTGGCGGCGGCGCTAGCGGCACGGCGGCCGGGTATCGACGCGTTGGCGCTGATCGCTGGAGGTGGCCTCGGTGCCGCAGACGAGCTGCGTCTGGGGCTTCACGCGGTCCTTGGGAGAGCAGGCGGCCTCGCAAGCTCGGTGACCAA
>SKWY01000054.1 GCA_007128675.1 Deltaproteobacteria bacterium
AGGCTTGTTCGGGCCCGACCAAAGAAATCTAGTCGACGCCCAATACGCGATCGAGAGCCTCCTGACCCAGTCTCTCTCGCACGGCCGCAGTGAGCACCTGTAGGTCGGCATCCAGCGCGCGCTCCTGACGTCGAATCTCGGACAGACGATTCTTTTCCTCGCTACAACGCCCCCCGGCTCCATGGGCATGAGCCATCGCCGCCGCCCCGATGCACCTCTCTCGCTCGCGACGAGCCTGCGCCCTGCGCTCCTCGATCTGATTCTGGCGTCGCAGCAATCCCCGCAGGGCTTGCTCGAGATCCGAGGGCAGGCCATGTCTCGCGATGACCTCCTCGGCCGCTCTCTTCTCTCGCTCGGCGGCTTCGCGCTCGAGAGCCTCTCTAGTCTCCCGGGTCCGCCGTTCTTCCTCTATCCTGCTAAGCTCCATCTCGGCTTCACGCGCCCCATCTTGCAGACTGTGAACGAGCTCCAAAAGAGCCATCACGTCCTCGTGAAAGGGAATGAGCCGATCTGCCGCTTCCACCTCCTCCAATGCAGAGTTGTAGGCCTGCACCTCGATGTAGCGACGCGCTGCCGCCAGATGGGCCGCCACTCGCTCTTCGGCGTCCTCCTCCCGCCCGCCAGCGCCAAGCAGGTCCCCATGACGAAGCTGGCCTTCTTGTAGCCGAGCGTCGTCTCCGGACGATGGGCTCATACGAGCATCGTTGGATGAAGCGAGGAAAGGCAAAGCCAACGCCAAGAAACCAGCCGCCGCGAGGCGCCACGCGGCGCAGGTCGTGAAAGAACGAAGAATCATTGCAACCTCCTCGGGGTGTAGATCTCCACCGTGTCGAGGGAATAACGCCCTCCACCTTCGTGCATCTGTTCGACGTCCGCCTCGCCCTGGTATTCACCACCGGTCACCAAAATAGAGCCGTCCAACAAGGACGTACACTGATGATGGATTCTACCGTCCTTCATTCTTCCCTGCACCAACTGAAGGCTTGGCCCCGTATCCTCTTGAAGAAGGAGGTCGGCGGTGGACCTAGGCAAGGCATCATTCCCAACTCCCCCCATGAAGGCTACCACGTTCCCCAGCTGCGCGGCACAAAGCCATCCCCGCGCTCCTCCGGGCATATCACCCAAGCTCTGTGGCGACTGCGAATCGAATAGCTCCACATTGGCGGTGATGTCGTCCTCACCGACTCCCTCGTCCGGTCCGAACACCCTGCGAAAGCCCCCGGCGATGACTATTTGCTCCACGTCCCTATGATTCCGCGTCACACCACAAACGAGACCATGGCGGCCGATGCGCATATCGTAACCCCGCTGCTGCCCCAGCACCTCCACTACTCGCTCTTCGGATCTGACGCGCAGATAGCGAACGGTCCCTGCTACCTCGACATCCGAGCCGTTTAGAGTCTTGCCTCCGGCAAGCACCAGAATACCACCTGACGAGGTCGATACGGCACAATGCTCGGCACGAGCAAAAGGAAGATCGAGCCCGGCCTCGAAGGCTCCCTTACCCCCATTGTCATTCGCGAAGAACAGCTCGGTGGTCTCCGTTGGATGGGGGTGGTCGCCGTCGGTCGGGGGTGTTGGATCCAGGTATCCCCCAGCCAGAACGACTATGTCGCCTGCAACAGCGGTCGCGGTATGCCTGGTGCGAGCGCGCGTCATGTCGATCGGAGTCCCAAAAGTATCGGTGGCGGGATCGAAGATCTCCGCGCACCTATTTGCTCGCAAGCTTCCTCCTGGCAGATAGCGCTCACCACCGGCAACGAGCACTCTTCCATCCCGCAGGAGCGTGGCCGTGTGAAAAACTCGGTGTTGACTTGGGCCCGCATCACCTTGCAGTAGCTGAAACTCGCCGGTTCTGGGATCGAAGAGCTCGGCGCTGGCGTGAACACTGCGGCCCTGCGAATCATTCAAGGACCCGCCAACTATGAGCACCCGACCATCCATGAGCGAGGTAGCCGTATGCCCGGATCTGGCCTGGTTCATGACACTGCATGTTTCCGGCTCATGCACCGAGGCCGTGTAGTTGAAACGATCCAAACGCCGAAGAAAGATGGGGACCTCAATCGCGGTCATACTCTCGTCGAGTGACACTACGGCTCCCCCACGAGCTTGAATCGGGTCGTGAGGGCCGCGACCGGTACGAGCGTTGACATCGATGCGGAGTCTCGTTTGCGGTTCCAAGCCGGCTAGGGGAATACCTGGGATGACGGCCGAGCCATCCTCCACACTCGCAGTCGATATCAAGGGCTCGGACAACCCATCGCCACTGATGACGAACTCGAGGTGACTTGCGTGAGCTAGAGCATCATCGACCTCTCCATCACCATCGGGACAGCTGGTCGTGATGAGATTCACCCCAATGTCCAGTTCATACTCTCCGCAACTCAAGGTAGTCATCATTCCCAGTGGGACGAAGACGGAGACAAGAAGCGGAACCAACGAAGCAGGGCGGCCATGAAACGGTCGGCTCATATTGATGCTCACCATTTGATCGTCAGAGTAGCGCTAGTGCCGCCGGCACCGATTTCGGTCGCGGCATACCAACCGCCAGCACCGAGGCCGGCCAAGCCAACGGCGGTCAATCCCCATGCCCACCAAGGCCAACCTTCAGGTTCGTCATCGTCCTCATCCTTGATGATGACCACCTCATCGATATCAATGGCGGCAAAACGCTGAGTCCCAGGCTCCAGCTCCGGATCGAGGAGACGACCTCTAGCGCCGCCGACCTGAACCGGCTCTCTTCGCTCCGGCTCGTCAGTCCTTTCTGTCTTGGCGTCATCCTCAGTGGGCGCTCGAGTGACCGGAGCCAAAGGGCCTGTGGGTCGTCCTTCAGGGCGAGCCCTCTCATCGTCTTGTTCGGCCGAAATAGCTCCGGCGCCGATCGGCCCTTCCCTGACCCTTCGCCGTTCTTCCGGTTCCGCCTCGGGCGCGACAGGCACTAGCGGTTTGTGAGGACGCATCGGCTCCAAGGGCCGGGGGGAGTCCGTGGGCTCGACACCAGCGGTAGCCTTGGGAGGTTCTTCTGGAACGGTCTCTGCCTCCTCACCATCCGTGGGCGCCTCGCCTGATGTGGAAGGATCTTCCCGCGAAACCGGAGGTCCCATTACCACCTCGGAGTACGTAATCGCCCTCTGACTGACTCCGTCGAATACCGGAGCCGGCAACGAGATAGGAGCGGGCGGCTCCAACAGACCCTCTCCTATCTCTTCCGCGATCTGGAAGATCTGAATAGCGGCACCCAAAAAGTCGAGGTCGATACGGACATCGGAAAGACGCGAGAGCTTCTGGCTGGCCACATCCAACATAAAGGGTCGGACCTGATACGTGCGCGGTCCCCGTTGAAGGGCTCCGAAGACGATGAAGTCGGCTCCGACTTCCCTCCCAACCTTGCTGGCCTGCTCGATACCCGATTCTCCGATTCGGTTCCCGGCAAGACTAGCAAGCAGGTCGGCGAGGGGACCATCGAACTCCACGGAGTAGGATAGTTCGACGGTGGCGGGAATGGCGGATACCAAATCCAAGATCTCCATGGTTGGGGGGATCCCCGGCGCGTCGATGCGAACATAGTGTCTTCCCGGCACCAGAGAGGTTACGCGCAGCGGGGTCCTTCCAATGCTTTGACCATCGAGGATGACCTCGGCGCCCGGGGGTGAGGTGGTCACCTGAAGCGTGCTTCGGCTGACTAGTCTCAAGCGATCCTTGACCGCCTCGAACCTCTCCACGAAGGCCGAGGGATACTCCTCGCTAGTAGCTCTCCTGTCGAAATCCAACCGAAGCACATCCGAGATATAGCCCTCCGACTCATCCTCTCTTCCAGCTCGAAACAGAGCAAGCGCCATCTCTAGGTGTGCATCCACAAAAAGAGAGAAATCGTCGAGATGCAAGATGTGGCTCTCAAAAACCTCGAGAGCCGACCTGAAATGCCTCACCGCATGGTCGAAGCGAAGGGCCTGGGCCTCCTCTCGTCCCTTCTCCATCAAGGCCTTGGCCTCTGAAAGTGGGTCGAGAACGTCTTCCTCGGTCTCGGTCACATGCTCCGCCCCCACGGGCAAAGCCAAGGCGGAGCACTCAACGACGGCAACGGATTCTTGGGCCATCAGCTCCCTAGTGATGAGCTCGGCTGCATGAACTCCCACCTCCAGTGGAGACTGGTGATAGAGCGGGGCAAAGGGAGCAACACACACCTTCTTCTTCTCGACCGCGGCAGCCAGCGTCCCGGGCACCATAAGGGCCCCCAAGATCAACAGTACGGCGGCGCGAGCAAACATGGATGAGGTTCGCATGGACCACCCGGAATAGGGTTTCATGGAGTAGATTCGCGTAATTAGGAGCTATCATGCTGGCTTTGCAGCGGTCAAGACGCCTCACCGGACACTCGAATCGTCGGGTCGATCAACTCGCATGTCAGGCAAGGGATCGATGTGACTCAAGAAATCGGGCTCTTCAGGCATGGGAGGGGAAGCGGGGGGGGGGGGCGGCATCGAGTTCGCGCTCGCACTATCCATCTCGAAGGCCCTATACTGCCAAGTCCAACCTACCTACCCGCTGCCCAACGGATATACTCGAGCCAATGAGAGCATTCGGCCGCGAGTCTCAACGCACCATCTGGAGCAAGTCCTGCGTCTTTCGGTAACAACAAAGATCTTTCTGGGGCTTTCGGTCATCGTTGTGACGTTTGGCCTGGTGTCGATCTATGCGCTCGTTCAAGTACATCATATAGGACGTAGCCTCGAGCTCACTAGCAGGACATACCTGCCCTTGAGCCAGCTTGCCAGCCAGCTGGAAACGACTCAATCCAACAGAACCCGTGCAAACAGTAGATTGCTCGAAGAAAGCGAAAGCCGAATCCAGACCGCCCTGATAAGCATCGCCCGAAGGCATCACCATAAGCTGGTCAGAGATCAGCTGATTCGCGGGACCCAATATGCCCGCTCTGGTCGTGAACGGGCGGTCGAACCCATTGACGCCGCCTTTCTCAAGGACGTGGAGGAGAGGCTGCGCCGGTTGGAGTCGCTCTATGAGATATATGACGAGAATGTAGAGTCTCTATACCGAATCATCGAAGGCGACGTCCCTGATGTTGCAGAGGAAGGCGAGGCTCCAAGCGTCATGGCTCTGGCAAGCGAGCTTAGGCGTATGGAGCGTCGCATCGAACGGGAGATCAAGGACCTTGGTCTAGCACTGGAAACCGAGGTCACCGATCGGGTCCGGCGGACCGAGTCGGAAGAAAGCAGGGTGACCCTCACTATCCTCCTGCTCTCCCTCACCGCGGTTCTGGTGGCCTTCGCCGTCATTTTGTTCGCTCAAAGAACCCTAAGACCAATTCGACGGCTCACACAGGGAGTACAGGATGTCCGCCGGGGAAACTTTGCTCAACGAGTGGAGGTAACCGGAAAAGATGAGATAGCCGGCCTTGCAAGGGAGTTCAACGCCATGGCTCAGGCCCTCTCTGATCGCGAAGCAGAGCTGGCCGCCAAGAGAACCGCTCTTCTGCGCGCGGAACGACTTGCCGCGGTGGGCCACATGGCCGCGCAAATCTCCCATGAGATCCGCAATCCTCTCTCCTCCATAGGTCTCAACACGGAACTAATGGCGGACGAGCTTGCCGTCGCTCGCTTCGATGATCCCGGGCGCACCAAGGAGGTACAGAGCATCCTTCAAGCCATCTCAGCCGAGGTAGACCGCCTGACTGATATCACGGAGGAGTACTTGAGGTTCGCGCGAATGCCTCGTCCCGCCCTCGAGCCGGAGGATGTGAACGGTCTGGTCAGGGATGTGCTCGCCTTCGTTCATGGCGAGATGAAGGCAGCCGGGATTGTGGTGACCGCTGATCTCGTGGAGGAAGACCCCCTTGCACTCGCCGACGAAGGACAGCTTCGGCAGGCTCTGCTCAATTTGCTCCGCAACTCCAAGGAAGCATTGCGAGGCAAAGGGGGGACCATAAAGGTGGCAACCTCCCTGGCCAATGACAACCTTATGATTAGCGTCACGGATGACGGGCCGGGCATTCCACCAGAAGACATCGAGAGAATCTTCGACCCCTTCGTCTCCACAAAGGAGGGCGGGACCGGGCTGGGGCTTTCCTTGACGCAGCAGATCATGTCCGAACATGGAGGCACCGTGACCTGTCACAGCGTGCAAGGAGAGGGGACGACATTCCGCCTCGTCCTTCAACGTGCCGCCGGATCTCTCGAACGAGAGAAGAGCGCCGCAAAGAACGGCCCGCCGTATCAAACCGACCGCGCAAATGACGAGAAGTCGAATGCGGTGGAGCACCTTGGATGAAGGAACGACTCG
>SKWY01000143.1 GCA_007128675.1 Deltaproteobacteria bacterium
CAGATGACCTACAACCCCGTAGGCGGCGTCTTCTCCCACGCGATTGCGACCCTATTCGGAGCCGATCCGAAGCATGCTTTCGACGAGGACTTGCTGCGACTCAAGTCTCTAATCGAGACAGGTAAGACGACGAAGCGGCGGCATGAGGTTCGCCGTGAGGAGGTCATGCAACATGATGGAGCCGGTGGCCCCCATGAAGGTCCGAGACAATGACCTTCATGGTGACCGGGGACTCCTCTGAAGGCTGCGTGTGCCGATAAGGGCTAGTCAGCTCGAGCCACGCCCCAAATGCCGCGAGCCCAAAGGCGAAGTGAAGCATTGACCGGCAACAGGGCTGCTCGGCTGGCTCTCTAGCAAGGCCGCTAGCGTCACGATTTCGAGCCTACCCGTCGATGATGAATCGGTCTAGATGCGAGCCAAGGCGAGCGACGATCTCATAGTTTATTGTCTGTGCCCAGGAGGCCAGCGTCTCGGCCGCCACCTGTTCCTTCCCATCCGTTCCGATGAGGGTCACCAGTGATTCGTAGTCACAGTCCGGCACTCCGGTTACATCGGCAACCATGTGGTTCATCATCACACGGCCGATGATGGGGCATCTCATTCCACCTACGAGCACATGAGCTCTGCCGGACACGATGCGAGGGTAGCCATCAAAGTAACCGACGGGAAGCACGGCGATACGAGTGGGACGGGAAGCTCTCCAGGTGCAGCCATAGCCGACATAGCTACCGGACTCTATCTGCTTTATGAGCTGCGGGCGGCACCGCCATGACAAGGATGGCGAGAGCCTCGGGAGATCGTCGTTTAGAACCCTTGCCGAAAGCCTCGTTTCCGCCGAGGGCCAAAGTCCATATATGGATATTCCTGCTCGAACTACATCGAGCCTCGCCGAAGGCAGCACGATTGCCGCTGCGCTGGCAGCCATGTGACGCTCGATGGCAGCTCGAGAAAGCGCCTCGAGCTTTGCCGCGGCCTGATCGAACATTTGAAGCTGCTTTCTCGCGTAATCCTGCTCGGTGACGTCCTCGACGTTGGCGAAATGGGAGCAGATTCCCACCAGCTCCATGGTGTCGGAGTTCTTCTCGAACATCTCTGCGACTGTTGCCATGTCTTCGAGGGCGTAGCCTTCTCGGCCAAGGCCCGTATCGACGTGAACGTGGACTCGAAGACGCAGCCCCACTCTCTTCAGGACATCGATGTGACTACTCACATAATCACCGGAGAGCACTGCCTCGACTCCGAGACGAGCCAGGTTCTCGATCTCCTTGGAATCGACGGCACCCATTACGATGAGACGTCTCCTCGAAAGCTCTCTTTTCGATTCCTGCCGGCGAATCGCGAAAGCTTCGCGTGCCGTCGTAACGAGTAGGACGTCGACGATTGGATGGAGTATCGAGAGGGCCTCCTCCATTCCGTGTCCGTAGGCGTTGCTCTTTAGGACCGCGCCGAGAGCGGGCGCGATATTCTTGCTCGAGCCGGCACCGTCATGAGCCTCGGCTTTCCCTGCCAGCAGGCCACGGAAGACCGAAACGTTGCGCTTCAAGGCCTTGGCGCTGATCTCTATCCAGGAGGCCTGGCCTACCTCGAATCCGGGGGGGGGGCTCTTGGTGCTTTTTCTGGAGCGTGTCAATGGGACGTCGTAATCCGGTGAGCGGAGGCAAAAAAAGCTACGCTAGGGGGCCGGAGCCTGCTGGAGCGCGGGGCCCGTTACCATGAGTATTACCCTTGCTTCGCTGTCGCTAAGAAGGAGGTTTCTCTCGGCTGGATCCCAGTCTAGCCCCACTGGAGTCGAAAGACCGCTCACGATCACTTCTTGACGCCAGTCGCCGCGGTCGTCGCAGCTGTTCGTGGCAGGGCACCAGAGCCGAATCAGCTCTCCAGTCCCTCCGTTTGCAACGACCAGATCGTTCTCGCGAAGCAAGACGATGTCCCGCGGGTTGCTGAAGCTTCCTTGGTCAATGCGCAGCTCGTTCTCATTGGAACCGTCTACGGATGTGCAGCGGTAGACCCTGCCGTTGCCCTCGTTGGTGACGAAAAGAACCGTCTGATTGCCTCCGGCAAGTGACCAGGCCACTCCCCATGGATCGTCCAGTTCTCCATCGCAGTCGAGGGTCGTCCACTCTGAAACTTCTCCTTCTCTCTCGGCAAGAGCCGGCCCATCGTAGACGTAGATCTCATCATCGCCGTGATCGGCCATGTAGAGAAGGCCGTCATGCCCGTATGTCATGCCGCGGGGCCTGTCGGCCTGTTCAGACCATCGCAGTTCTTCGAAGTCTCCGTTCAGCTCGAAGCGGTGCAGTCGCCGTGCTTCGCTATCTGAAACCATTACGTCAAGTGCGCCCGCGTGAGTGAAGACCTCTACGTCACGAAGATGTCCACCGTCACCGACCTCGGCGAAGACATCGACGTCGCCACTTGCCAGATCCACGGAGAGCACTCTTCGGGGGGTTCTATTCGCCACTAGTGCGCGTCCGTCACCTGGGCGGACCAGGCCCTTGGGGCTCGAGAGGAGCCCGCCATCCCTGCCTGCCGCCACATAGCGCACCTCGTAGCCTTCTTCTGCTTCTGGCTCGATTTCGTGCACTAGAACCTTTGAGCTCGAGCTCACCAAGATTCTTCCTTTCGTATCGGTGGCCGCGGCAACGAGGCGGAGGAGTGAGGGTTGGTTCGCGATTGGTAGCGCGAATTCCAGCGATGCGTCCGGCGGCGCGTCGGGTAAGAGTTCGAAAAGATCGAGGGAGACGTCTCCTCTTACTTGGAGGCGTAGCTCGGCTAGTCCGGCCGTGGCCTCTGCTTCCAAGGTTACTCGTATGCCCTGTTGGCCGGAGGCGAGAAGCCGTCGAGAGATTACCGCGAGGTCGGCTGGAGAGACGATCTCGACTCGACTCGGCCCCGGACCAATCTCGGAGGCTACTACCGTGACCTCCCTGATTGCTTCAAGGGCGTCCAGTGTTGCGGTAACCTGGTAGTCTCCAGGCTCGTGAAAGAGGATGGTCCTACTCGTCGTGTCCACCGTAGCTGTGTCGGGCGAGATGGTTATCTCCGGTTCGCCTGCGGCTGGGTTTCCATGCTGGTCTCGCAGCCGCACGTCATACGCGAGGGGCATCCCCGCCGGGATGCTTCGATAGGGAATCTCCAGGTAGATGTCGGCGGGAGGTCCTGCCTCGACGTTCAAGATCGCCGATCCCACAAGGGGGGTACCGGCCACAGAAGCCCTGACGATGTAGCTTCCCGCTCGAAAGACGTCATGGATCATGTTCCCTTCGATACGGGCGCCGGGAGCATCGGTGGAAAGGGCGAAGACCGGGTCGCTGACTACACCGGTAGAGCTTCTCACGGTCACCCAGCCGGTAACGGGAGTCTCCGGCGGAATGGTGATCGAGGGAGCGGGCCCCTCTCCATTGCCGCTGAGCTCCAGCTCCACCGACACAATGTCCCTGGCCTCGGCATGGACGACGAACTCCGCGACGGCTCTTGGTCCCTGCTCCTGCTGGCTGTCTATCGCCGTGGCCGTCACCGAGCCTCTCCCCGGGTGATCCAGCCCGGTGAACTGGTGCTCTGCACGGCCGCTGGCATCTGCATCGACGGTCTCCTCGACGCTGCCGGCAAGCTCCATCGAACGCTCGAACCTGACTTGGAGATTGGAGAAGTCGACGCCCTCTTCATGGTGGTGCAGCTGTGCCACCGCCGTGACGGTTCCAATCTCAGCGTCGACTACGATTGGGTCGAGCTGCAAGGACACGGCTTCGGCGGTAGGTGGAACGTGCTCGATTGACACGACGGTCGCTTCACTCTCGTTACCGGAACTGTCTCGGGCGACGACCTCGAAAGAATTGATGCCAGGCTCCAGCCCGACCTCGAGACTCCACCTCGCGGAGAAGGGATCCGCCGTCGTCTCCACAGAGCCATCTTCGAATGAAGGGGTGCGCGAGACATGGATCTGGCTGCCGTACTCGGCGGCTCCAGAGAGAGTCTGCGACGACAGGCTCGTTGGGGAGCGGATTGGGTCGACGGTTGGAGCCGGCGGCGGGACGGTGTCCTTGCCAAGACAGCTAATGACCATCAGAGTGAAGAGAAGTGCCTGGAGGAGTGAAGCCCGCTTCATCGTATGCCTCGTAAAGGCCTCTGGATACCTCAAGGGTCCTTGGGAAGTGAGGATGGCGCTGTGGGCGCCTCGATGCTTGGTAGCCTTTTCATTGTTCGTCGACTGGGGCCCCACGTTCAAGAGCAAATGGGTAAAAGATGAGGGCGGTCGAATTCCGGCCAGCTTTGGTAAGGGAAGGCCGAACGCGGGTTGCAGTCTGCGGTCAAGGCGGGGTCCTGGACCAGGACGAGAACGAGGACGACTCAACTGGGCGCCCAGAATAAGAAGCTACCTCACCCCTTTGGGTAACTGCGTAGAATTCCCAATCCCCAAAGCTGAACGATCCTGAGGGAGCCATGCTGCACGTTGACCATGGACCCCTTGGTTGATACACGGTCGCTCTTTCTTGGTCTCCTTTCGGAAGGCGAGTACATGAATCAGAGCACGGATACGCATGCGCACAAGGTCGAGAGGCTGGCCAGTGCGGTCAGGGAGCGACTCGATGGGGGCTCACCTGCTCACATCAGCAAGGGAGGCGTGCCCCATTTTGTTCCCCTGCCCCGCGATAGACGGCGTATCGGAAAACCCCTAGATGTTTCTTCACTAGACGAGATAGTCGAGATTGATTCGCGGCGCAGGCTCTGTGTGGCGGAGCCTGGTGTCACCTTTGGACGCCTGGTGAAGGCGACCCTTGCCCATGGGCTCGTCCCGAAGGTGGTTCCGGAGCTAGAGGACATTACCCTCGGGGGAGCGGTTGCCGGCTGTTCCATCGAGTCGATGTCTTTTCGATATGGCGGCTTTCACGACAGCTGCATCGAGTATGAGGTGGTCACGGGCACTGGCGAGGTGCTGATCTGCTCTCCAAGCAAGAATGCAGACGTCTTCGAGATGATGCATGGCTCCTATGGAACCCTGGGGCTGCTCACGCGACTGACCTTTGAGCTCGTCCCCGCCAAGAGATACGTCAGGCTCGATTACCATACCCACAGGAACATCGCCTCCTTCAACGAGGCGATGAGCGCAGCCTGCGAGGCTGGTGAACACGACTTCATAGACGGCATCATTCATTCACCGGACAAGCTCGTGCTCTGTCTTGGAAGCTTCGTGGACCATGCCCCCTATGTCAGCAACTATCGCTGGCTGAACATCTACTACAAGAGCACTTATCAAAGGTCCGAGGATTACCTGGAAACCCCGGACTACTTCTTCAGGTACGATGCCGAGTGTCACTGGATGACCAGGACCGTGCCTCCTCTCGAGTGGAAGCCGGTTCGTCTCGCGGTTGGCAAGGTCTTTCTCGGCTCGTCGAATCTCATCAAGTGGTCGAGGCGGCTCGACAAGCTTCTCGCCTTGAAGAAACGTCCCGATGTCGTTTGCGACGTCTTCTTGCCGGTCGATAGGTTCGTGGAGTTCTTCGACTGGTATGTCTCGGACTTCGATTTCTTCCCTCTCTGGATAGTGCCCTACAAGCCTGCAAAGAAGTATCCGTGGCTGTCCGAGGAGCTGGCTGCTCGGCAAGGCGAGAAGCTCTTCATCGACTGCGCGATCTATGGCAAGCGCAACAGTGAGGCTGTCGACTATTCAAAGCTGCTCGAGGATAAGGTCTTCGAGTTGAATGGGCTCAAGACCTTGATAAGTAGAAACCACTACACACCCGAGCGCTTCTGGCGGATCTACAACCGCTCGAACTACGCCGCGGCGAAAGATAGGCTCGATCCGAACAAGGTCTTCCCCGACCTCTATGAAAGTCTCGGCCGTGTGGAGTAGCCAGGTGGTCGACGAGGGAGCCTAGGGCGTGGGTAGTATAGGCTCCTGTGCGCTGTGATGGAGCACCCATCCTCCCGGAACGAGAGCTTGGACCTCGAGCCCCGCCTCGTTGGCGACTTGGGCCAGCTCCTCGTAAGCGCTGTCATCAACCGGGGTCACCGCATCGCAGCCGAACAGCTCCATCAATGCCGCCGAGCAAGTCGGATCCTTCGTTGCCGAATCGAAGGCATCCATCAGTGCCTTGCGCTTGTCCTCTGCGAGATCCTTGCGGAAGAAGAGGGGTTCGTTTGGAACGGGGTCGGTCTTCTCGAGAATCCGTAGCCCTCGGCGCTCCAGCTCACCTTCGGCTCGGCGAAGGTAGGTGGCTGTTGCGTGAACCCTATCCTCCTCGAGCATCGTGAGTGCGTCGTCATGGCTGCCGGCAAAAATCGGATCGACATTGATG
>SKWY01000183.1 GCA_007128675.1 Deltaproteobacteria bacterium
ACGTGTCTTAGCCGTTCAACAGAAATCGAACCCTTCACGGCGGCGAGCCTTGTGTCCACCCCATCGTCGAGATGTCTTCTGGGGTCCTCTGCTACTCGACGCAGGCCGCGTGAATCATTGAGGCATAGAGCCTGGCGGCCTCGAGAACCTCTGTCATGGAGACATGCTCGAACCTAGTATGGGCAACCTCTAGGCGCCCCGGCCCGCAGACCACCGGCAGGCTGCCGGCGGCATATAAGGTGGGGCCGTCCGAGTGCGATCGAAAGGTTCCTGGCTGCCACAAAACTCCGGCGGTCTCGAAGGCCCGTCGCAGAGGCACGAGCCTGGCATCGTCGGGGTGCGTCGCATAACCTGGCGCCCAGAACAGCTCATCGAATGAGACCTTGGCCGCCGCCGCGGCAGAAAGCTCCCTCTTCGCCTCTTCAATGATGCCGGCTACCACTCCTCCTTCGACACCCGGTGGAAGATGGACGTCAAGGAGCGCCTCGCATTGATCGGCAAGCACGAATAGACCCGTGCCCCCTCGAATCTCTCGAAGGTTGACGGCCGTCTGATCATGGGCAGAGAGCCGTGCCGTACGTCGAAGAATATCCGTTATCCAGGCGAGCATGGCGTGGATTGCGTTGTCTCCAGCCTCCGGGAGGGCCGCATGCGCTCTACGGCCCGCAGCCGACAGCCGATACTCGAGATAGCCATAATGATCGATACACGGGATGAGCCCCGTAGGTTCGCCTATTACGGTCAAGGGCACATCCAAAGCGTCGGCAACCGCTTCCGAGCCGTCTCCCAGCTCCTCCTCGCCGACCACGAGGGCGACCTTCAAGCCTCGCTTGAGCGAGACCTTCGAGGCGGCAACAGCCGTCACCGCCTCTACCATCGCCGCGCATCCAGCCTTCATGTCGGCCGCCCCGAGCCCGTACAAGAGATCGCCCTCTCTTCGGATCTTATGCTCTTCATCGTGGCGCAAAGCTATGGTGTCCACGTGGCCTACCCAGAGAAGAGCGGCCGGCTCGGGCCCAATCTGGATGATGAGGTTCGCCCGATCCCGCTCCGACTCCTCTTCCTCCCCCACCGGCTGCCTGAAGCTCGGCACGCCCGCCGAGTTCAAGGCCTCCTCGAAAACCTCGGTCGCTGGCTCCTCCGCCAGTGAGGGGCTGTACTGATGGACAGCCTCGACCACGAGCTCGTCTAAACGTGCAGCGTCGATATGACGCCAAATTGCCTGAAGCTCTTTCATGCCCACTCAATAACCCGATATCTCGACCGCGAAACGAGAGCCCTTTCACCCCTGTTCCTTCCCCGGCCGCGATTGATAAGAGCAGTGAGAAAGGCGATCAAGACTCATCACCTCTCTGCTCATCTCCAATCACGTGCTCTGTTCCCACCGTCCGAGTAGCCTTCATCTTCTTTCCGCGTCGAGCACGGCGCGCAAACTTGCTGCGATACTTCGGGTGGCCTGTGAGGTTCTTGCTCAAGAAAACATGCTCCCGTTCTCCACCAAAACCCTGCTTGTTGAAGAAACGGAGGGCAGCCTGGTTGTCCGCATCCGTATCGACAATCATCATTCTCGCACCATCGCTGATGAACAGCTCTGTTAGACGATCTATCAGCCTCCTGGCAACTCCGGCCCTCTGATACTCGGCGCGCACGCAAAGCCAAACGATGTAGCCATAGGTCCAAGCGCTACGTCGCTTCTCGATCAAGGTTCCCAGCGCGAATCCAACGATCTCGTCGTTCTCCTCGGCGACCAGGCAGGTCTCGCCGTCGGAAGCAAACATCGTCACCAGTTCATACTCGTCCCAGGTCCTGTAGAGGCTCGGAAAGAGCTCGGCGGTGAAGTATTCCTCTCCCAGGGCGAAGACCATCGCAAGATCCTCGAGCTCCATCTCTCGAATGATTACAGCGGACATGCCGCTCATTGTTGCATTCATTCGCCCAAGGGCAAGTCGCAGCTAGAAAAAAACGCTCGAATTCCACCATCTGATCCCAAACCAGCCAGGATGGTCCCGGGCTTACCGAAGAAGCAGCGAAGACGTGTTGCTTTCTTCTTCGATTCACTTGGCGTGGTAGTATTGGCGCGTTGATGAGGGGCAGCGCAATGAAAAAAGAGAACTTGATAAGTGGCCTAATCGCTTCGTTGGTGTTCATCGCGGGTTGCCCAGCCGAGGCGCCAGTGCTGCTCCCAATCGGCAACCGCGAGGTTGTAGTGGGTCAAACCCTGGAGATCCACATCGCCGCCCAGACAAGCGAGCCCAGGATTCTCGAGTTCGCCGCCGACCATTTGCCCTCCGGATCCCAACTCTTTGGGGCCGGTCCCACCCAGGCCCGCTTCGTCTGGTCCCCCACCGCCGCGAATGTCGGAGTTACCTACATCGAGTTCACCGTGTCCGGGGGAAGGCAAAGCGACAGTGAGACAGTAAGGATTACCGTAAGGGGAGAGGGCCACTATGGTCCAGAGTTCGTCGGGCCGAGCACCTGGACTCTCGAGGTGTATGAGAAGTCCATAGAGCGAGTCATAGAAGTGAGGGATTCGGACGCCTCGAACATCGAGTGGCGGATCGACAATGCTCCCCAGGGCTCCACGTTTACTCCTCACTCCCTACAGACTGTCTTTTTCTGGGAGCCGACCCCGACTCAACGCACCCAGCCCCAGTACACCTTCACGGTCACCGCGACGAATCAGCTAGGGCAGCAGGCAAGCAGAGTCTTCACGATACTCATCAGAGATGGCGGAGGTGGCCAGGGCTGCCCATCGGACAGGCCCCGGGTAGACACGACTACGCCGTCATTCGTACATGGTGCGAATGATTTCGAGGTCACGGCCCTCGCATATGTTCTTACCGGGCAAATCACATCAGTGACGCTCCAATGGTGGAAGAGAGATACTAGCTCTTCTCCCGATTACAGCTTTGTTCAGATGTCGCCCGATGGCCAGGGCACCTATCGAGCGAGCGTTCGACTCCCCGAGGATCTCGAGCCAGGCAGCTACGCAATCATTAACTACGTAGTTTGCGCGCTCGGCGATCAAGGTGAAGGGTGCGAGCAGGAGTCTTGCACACCGCTTCACTCCTTCACCGCGCAAAGACGTGGTGGCCAAGGCCTCTGCTCTGATTGCGGCTCCAGCGCCGAGTGCGGAACCGAGAACGATCTTTGTCTCGCCGGCGTCCGTCCCGGTGAGAAGTTCTGTGGGCTCGATTGTCGCGCTACGGACTCCTGCCCCATCGGTTATGAATGCATTACCGTCGGCGTAGAGTACAGACAGTGCTTTCCGGTGGAAGGAACCTGTGAGCAAAGCTCTTTCCGCCGCGCCGAGCCTGGCGAGATAGTCATCAACGAGGTTCTTCCCGCGCCACCGGCGGGAGTGGACGTAAACGGGGACGGAATCGCATCGACTCGAGGCGACGAGTTCGTGGAGCTAGTCTCCGTGGCCAACGTCCCGGTCGATATTGGAGGTTTTACGATAAGCGACCGGGTTCAGGTCCGGTACTCCTTTCCGATGGGGACAGTGCTTCCTCCTGGAGATGCAATCGTCGTCTTCGGGGGTGGAGATCCCACCACGTTCACCGCTGATTTTGGCGAGGCGCAGGTGCTTTCAGTCCACCCCAACAATCCAGATGGCCATGGGCTCGCCTTGAGGGATGCAGGCGACGAGGTAATAGTCCGCGATCCCGACCTACGACTGGTAGCAGCGATGGAGTACGGAGACGTGAGAATGGTGGCTCCAGAGAACCGTTACTCTCTAACACTCGAGCCGCAAGTAAGCGGCATTGTATACGTCCCCTTCCCCGAGGCTCCCGGCTCGAGAGGAGCAAGATTCAGTCCAGGGCGACAGTCGTGCGGCAGAGCCTTTCCCGCGCATGTGTTCGGCGACTGCGGCGGACGCACCTGCGGCGGACGCATCATAAATGCCGATCAGGAACCCAACGACACCCGCTATCAAGCCTCCTGCATTCATGGCCAGGCCGTGGAGATCGAGGGAAACCTTGCTTATCACGGCACCAACAGCCCAACTCATCCAGGTCCGAATCCGGTCGACTACTACGTCTTTCATGCAAGTCAGGGAGATACCCTCGACATAGTCACCTTCCCATGTGATTCGACCGACCCGCTTCGCGACAGCTATATAGAGCTGCTGGACGCAAGCGGCGGGCTGATTGTAGCGAACGACGACTACGCCGGAGCCTCTCCTTTCCTCTTCGCCGAGCTGCACGACTACTCAGTCACCGAAACCGGCACGTACTACCTCGTTGTCCGCACCTTCCAAGGAGCCTCCGACGACATCGGCTGCTACGTTCTGTGGTTGCTCATCACCGAGTAAGCCGCGAAAGAGCAGCGGCCCATACAGCCAGCGGACATGCCCCGAAGGAAGGCGGCACCCATCAAGGCTCTTCATCTGGGGCGACTACGTCCGCTCCCCCTTCTCCTTCTGCGACGACGCCGATTCGAGGCAGCTCCATTTGGCTTCGAATGCGATCGATCGCTGTCACTCTTCATCTCTTCTAGGCGCCTCGCCCAGCGGTGATACTGCTTCCCATCGTCTCCAAATGCCCTGACACGCATGTCGTAGAGCACCATCGCGTGAGGCACGTAACTCTGTGCAAGAAAACGCTTGGATGAGAAGCGCCGCTTTCGCTGCCCGGCGAATACACGCTGTGCGCCCAGGATCAGCCTGACTCTCTCGGCAACACGTCTCGGAAGCCTCGCGTCGCGCAGCAGCATCACGAGCAGGGCGTCGAGTGCCTCGCTGCGAGAGGTGGGCAGGCCATCGGGACCGAACAAAGTCGTAAGAAGCGCGGCCAATAGAACAGCGTCATCCGGCGGTCCACCATTCTCGTGTCCCCACTCATCGACAGCATCGAGCAAGGCGAAGAAACGCACCTCGTCTTCGCTGTCACCATTCTCGAGATGCTCGGCAATAGGGGGCAAGAGAACCTTCAGAGCGCCGCTCGTCTGCAGAAGAGACACCGCACCTCTCGAAGCCCCGCTTCTAAGCAAGCGAAGAATCTCCTCGGTGACCCGCGGACCTGGACACCTTGGAATCATATGTGCGTTATCCTTCATCGCCTTCCAGGTGGCCTCTTCAATCGAAAAATCGAGCTTGGCGGCGAAGCGCACGGCGCGAAGCACGCGCACGGGATCCTCTGGCATACGAACGGCTGGATCCCCAACCGTGCGGATAACCTTGGACTCGAGATCATCTTTCCCACCGACAAAATCTATTACCCTGCCCGCCTTCGGGTCGTAGAAGAGAGCATTGACGGTGAAATCGCGACGTCGCGCATCTTCCTCCGCGCTTCCGTAGACATTGTCCGCCGCCAGATAGAGATCTCCCTCGGCCTCATCGACGTCCTCGTCCTCCCTAGGATTTCGGCGAAATGTCGCCGTCTCGATTACCTTCCCGCCTCGAAAGTAGATATGGGCGAGACGAAATCTTCTACCAATCAGCCTGCAGTTGGTGAATGCGCTCTTGATCTGCTCGGGGCGAGCCGAGGTGGCCAGATCGAAATCCTTGGGGCATAGACCCAGCAGTAGATCACGCACACATCCCCCAACCAAATATGCCTCGTGATCGAACTTTCGGAGTCTCGATATCACCTTGAGCGCATCGATATCGAGCTTGTCGCGCGGTATGTCCAGGAGGCCCTCGATGGGCTCCGCTTCCTCGGGCTCCTCGCGCTCCAGCTCCTCCGATGCCTCCTCTAGCTTCGCCCGCTCATCAGGATCGATGTACTCGTCACGGTGAAGCAGAGGGGTGTCTTCGTCAGGCTCATCGCAATCTACTGCTTCATCGAGACTAGGAGGCTTGTCGTCATCCTCATCATCGTCCCAGTCGTCGTCCCCGTCTTCGTCGTCCCCGTCTTCGTCGTCCCCGTCTTCATCGTCCCCGTCTTCGTCGTCCCCGTCTTCGTCGTCCCCGTCTTCATCATCCCCGTCTTCATCATCCCCGTCTTCATCATCCCCGTCTTCATCATCCCCGTCTTCATCGTCCCCGTCTTCGTCGTCCAAATCCTCTTTCCTCTTCGAGTCATCCTCGACCCCATGAAATGGGATGGATTCTCGCTCCTTATCGGGATCATCACTCGGCACGAAAGAAGACGAACCGGTACCGCACTCGAGGTCGTCCTTGTTCGAGCAGCCAGCTTCCCCACAATCCTCCTGGGACGAGGATTCGAGCCCCCCCGGCCGTACCCCAAAGTCAGAGGCGCCGTTAGTGCTCGAGCTTTCACTGGCACTCTTCTCTATTTTCGTGGAAGCATGGGGCTCATCGCCCTTGCAACCCTTCGAAGCTCT
>SKWY01000361.1 GCA_007128675.1 Deltaproteobacteria bacterium
CGAACGCCATGGCCGGCTCCCCCATAGATCCCGCCGCCGATGGAGGCCCTCCCGCAAGCCCTCTCGCACACCTGTCGGGCAATACACGGCTCATACTCCCGACACAGGGGCAGGTCGACCCCGTTATTGACGCCGAGCTGCGCGGTCTCGGCATTCAGGCCGAGGCGGGCCGGGACTTCAGCTACCTTCAGCTCTCGGCGCGCCCTGGCGCTCTAGTCGGCGGCCTGTTTGCCGGCTATCGTTTCGAGACCCTCGGCATTCTTGGAGGGGACCGGTTCGACGATGGACCCATCTGGTTCTATCAGGCTCATCGTGGCGAGCTGGAAATAGAGGTCTTGCCCTGGCTCACGGCATTCGGCGGATCGGGCTACCGAGTCTTTCGTGAGGCTAGGCGCAGCCGCCTGGAGGTAGACGGGGGCCTTGGAGCCGCCTGGAGGCCGGCGTCGGGGTTGAGCGTCATGGGGGCCATTATGGGCCGCTATCACTCGGCCGGGCGAGCAGACTACGATCTGTTTGGGGCCACGGCCGTGGCCCAGGCGGACTATCGTCTGCCTCGCGAGCTATCGGCCAGGTTGGGGCTGGTGGGCTCCTTCGACGACTATCCAAGCTCCGCCGGCTACTTCGGGACCGATCTTTCCCGTCGCGATTTCCTTGGGAAGATCACCGCTGGCCTCTGGTCAGCGCGAACGAGT
Organism: Deltaproteobacteria bacterium; assembly: GCA_007128675.1. Lineage (GTDB taxonomy): Bacteria > Myxococcota > Myxococcia > SLRQ01 > SLRQ01 > SKWY01. The sequence continues at coordinate 693 of SKWY01000361.1, forward strand.
CGCGGCCTTCGGGGAGCCTTGACATACGAGCTTTCGAAACGCTTTAGCACTGCCCCGGAGTATGAGTACCTCGACCACCGGATGCTCGCTCGGCTCCAGTGGGCGTTCGCCTTCGATCCTCGTGGTCCCAGGCCGACGAGCCCCTCGGGTCACGTCCCTTTGGCATGGGGGCTAGAGCATGAGGACGGTGGCCTCGAGGAGAGCATCCAGGACCTCTTGAGGCAAGACGAGGCGGTTCGTGCCGGCTCGTCTTGCGTGGACTAGACCAATGCTAAGTAAACGAAACAAAGGATCTTTCTTGCTTGCTCCTTCTGTCTGTCTGGTAGTCCTCCTGGCGACCGCTTGCCCAAGACCCACCGGTTCCGAGGATGATCCAGCCACCGAGGCCGAGATAATCGAGGCCGTTGGGGGTGGGCAAGGGGGTATGGAGCCATGCACCGTTGTGGCACCTTGCCCCGAGCAGGCCGCCAAGGTCGAGGCCATAGCCCCTGACGACTCCAGGATCGAGAGCGCGCTATTCATCGACGCTCGTCCTTCCGAGGCCTTCGAGTCCTGGCATCCTACAGGAGCCACAAACGTCGTGTACGACATCCTCGACCCGCCGCCGGCCGATACGATAGAGGAGCTTGCCGCGAAGGGCGCCCCTCTCGTTGTCGTCTACGGTGACGGGGAGGAGCCCGATAGCGGCGAGGAGCTGGCCCGCGATCTCGCCTCTCAGGGCGTTGAGAACGTCTACTTCATCGAAGGTGGCGCGAAGACTCTTCGAGGATCGAAGAAGACCAAGAACGATGAGTGATGGGATCGGGGCACACGGGCCACACTACTTATCATGTGAATCCCACCGTTGGGCCGCGCGTCCAACGGCTGCGTGGGCGATGCGGTCGAGCTTCATCGCGGCTTCAATACGTTTAGGAGGTCTTTCATGAGGATACTAGCCATTGTCGCTCTGCTCACCCTTGGCGCATCCCAGGCCATGGCCCAGACGAAGACCTGTGATGCTCTCTCTCAAGAGAAGGCGAAGCTGGCCGAAGCGCTTCTGGCAAAGATTCATCCCTATGATTGCTGTGACGACACAATCGCCGGCTGCCTCGAGGCCGAGTCGCCATGCTCTCTCGTTTCTCGTCTTGCAAACGACGTCTGCCGCCACGTCGCCGCCGGAAGGGAAAAGGACGAGATCCAGCAGGCTATGCGCCGCCGCGCGCAGAGCATGATGCCCACGATGAACCCGGCCAGCATAGATCTGAATGAAGCTACGCGTGCTGGAGACGAAGACGCGAAGGTCACCCTCGTGATGTACGCATGCACTACTTGTCCCTTTTGTTATGCCATCGCAAGCGACCTTCACGAGCTGATCACCGACGGATCGCTCTCCGGCAAGGTCAAGCTCTACTACCGCTCTTTTCCCCTTCGGGCTCACGAGGGCTCGGTGGAAGGAGGTCTCGCCCTCACGGCGGCGGCAAGGCTCGGGAAATTCTGGCCTGTTGCAAGGCTGGTCTACGAACGAGTCGACGACTTCTCGACCGAGGCCGTCGTGGATTGGGCCGAGTCCGTGGGGCTCGATCGCGACGAGTTCGAGGAGAAGATGAAAGACTCCGCTACTCGTGAGTCCCTCGGAGAGTCGAGGCGGGAAGGAATGAGAAATGGAGTCGACTCGACGCCCACATTCTTCATCAACGGGCGCAGGTATACCTATGAGACTACGCTGGAAGCTCTCGAGGACGTCCTGCTCGAGGAGCATGAGAGGGTCACCGCAGCCGAGGGCGGCAGCACTGACTAGCGGGCCCATCGGTTTGGTGACGGGAGCTCCAAGCTGATTGCTGCTCTATAGCGTTGGCGGCGGGAGCTCCAAACTGATTGCTGCTCTATAGCGTTGGCGGCGGGAGCTCCAAACTGATTGCTGCTCTATAGCGTTGGCGGCACCGTCGTTTCGAGGAATCTAGGGACGCGGCTTGGCTTTCGTGATGGTCTTGACCTATGGCTCCCGTCAAAGCGGGTGCGGGAAATGGGACGAGCCCAGGCTCATCGAGTCTTGGTGGGAGCCGCAATGCCTTCGTCTTGGACGGCGCTCATTGGGCGCGGCGTCTACCCGGTTGGTCCCTTTTTGGGTAGCCGAGCCTCGAGCGTGCTCATGTCTCCTCGAGGCTCCTTGCGACGGCGCTGACCCGCTTTCGCCACTCATCCGGCCTCTTGAGGACACTACGCCATGTCTCGCCTGCCTCTGGACGATGGCGCGCTATCACCTTCGAGACCTGCTTGACGGCGGCTGGGTAGAAGTTGAGGGGATCGAGGCGTACCTCTTGAGCTCCCCGGCGCCGGGCCTCCTTGGCGAGGGACAAGAGATCCCTTGGCGAGTCCGTCAAGGCTGGAAGCACGGGTGCCATGAAGACCCAGGTCTCTACTCCTTCGGAGGCCAGGTGCTCGAGAGCATCGAGGCGAGCCGAGGGAGGTGATGCCCCAGGCTCGATTATCGATGCAAGCTCGTCGGAGGCGGTGGTGAGGGAGAAGCCTAGCGTAAGTCGACGTTCTCGAAGGAGGCCGCCGAAAGCCTTGAGTATGTCGGCGTCGCGAACGACCAGGTCCGATTTCGTCAAGGCCGAAACCGAGAGGTCCGAGCTTGCGAGAAGCTCGAGACAGGCCCTCGTGAGCCCGCGGGATTTCTCGATTGGTTGCCAGGCATCGGTGACGCTCGCGAGCATTACTCGTCCGGACTTTTTGCGGCGAAGCTGACGGGCGAGCACTTTCGTGATGTTCTCCTTTGCATCCACGAACTCTCCCCAGGGCTCCCCATGGCCCGTGAAACGCTTCATGAACGATGCATAACAGTAGGCGCAGGCGTGGGAGCAGCCGACGTAGGGGTTCAGGCTCCAGTCCATGCCCGGGACTCCACACCGCCCCAGAGCCGATGCGCAGCTTATGCTTCGTTCTTGGATTGCCGTCTTGGCCATTTTGATTAGCTGTTGAGAGCTATTTGGTTTCGCCTAGGCGATCGGAAGGTTCTCTTCGGATACCCGGCCGCAAGAAAGAGCAAGGCCGCGGGTTTGCTTCTCTTGGCCGCGAAGGTAATCGCGCAAGGCGGGCCCTTCATGAAGTCGCGGCCCGCGGGGTGAGCCTTACCTGGGGACATTATATCCTTATTGCCATGAGATCGGCTTGGCCTGGATGCAGCGAGCCTTGTTTGAGGAGTCGGTGCTCCCCACGTGGGTTTCGAGTCATCGACCTTTGTCGCTCGGGATCATGAGGGCCAAGTCATATCGGCTGGCTCTGCTCTTGGTCGAAATCCGAGCCCAACAAGAGCTGGCCATGAATGAGCGAGGCGAGATAGGGTTGCCAATAGATGGCCTCACGTACCCAGCGATCTCGGCATGAGCCAGCCGCTCTCGAGCCTATGCTGATTACTCGTGGTCGCTCCTCCGTTGTTGGATTGAGGTCGGACGTCAAGAAGCTGAACGGGCAGGTCTACACACCTCTTCCCCTGGCCGAGCGAATGCTGAGCCTCGTCAGGTGGCCGGCGGATCGAAACGGCGGAAGGCTTCTCGATCCAGCGTGTGGAGACGGCGTCTTTCTCGAGGCGGCCGTCAAGAAGGTGCTAAGGCTCGATTTGTCGAGGCAGTCGAAGAGCGAGATTATCGCCAATCGCATCCACGGCTGGGATCTTGACGCAAAGGCGGTTGCCGCTTGCCGCGATAGACTGTCGGGGCTTCTCGAGTCGAACCTGCCAGGCTCTTCTTGTCTGCCAAAGCTTCGGGTTCAGAGCGCGCTAATGCCGGAGGATGAAGAGGTTTTCTCTTGTGTCGTTGGCAACCCACCGTATCTCGAAGCCAAGCGCATGCCGGATGAGCTCAAGGATGTCATTCGGGAAACGTGCCCACTTGGAGGGCGGGGCGCCTTCGATTTGTACACGGCATTTTTGGATCGAGCCCTGCGGATGACTCGGCCCGAAGCTGGAGAGATTTGTTTTCTAGTGCCCAATAGATTCCTTGTCGTTGCCTATGCCGATGCCCTGCGTAGAGAGCTGCTGACAAGCCATGATGTAGGCGTAATAGATCTATCGACACAAAAAGTCTTCGATGATGCCGCTGTTTATCCAATTGTCGTTCATGCCTCGGTTGCTGCCTCGAGGCCAAAGTATAGAGTGATTGCGGAAGGAAGGAACCGCTCTCTTGTGTCCATGAGCTCGAGAGGCCTTATCGACAGACTTGGCGGGGTAATGCCTCTTGCGCCAACGAGCCAGGCCGGAAGAAGACTGTTGGCTAGAACTCTTCAGAGCAAGACGCTAGGGGCGATCAAGGACCATGCAAAGGTGCGCTGGACCATTTCCTTTCACAGGGCGGGCCTGAGGGACAGATATGTGTTTCAGTCACGTCCCTCCAATCGCCGGCACGCCTTCCCCTTTCTCGGTGGCGGCCGCTTCTCGGGAAACCGTGAGGTCGAGCCCTATCGGATTGACTGGGCGGGCTCCTGGATGGACTACGACGAGGACCGCGCAAGGAGTGAGGGAAATCCACTTCCGCCACTGAAGCTCTTTTCTTCGCCCAAGGTAGTCCTCTGCCAGAACTCGCGGCGGGCAAGAGCCGCCGTGGACCGAAGGGGATACCTCTTGAAGGATACCTTTCTGGCGGTTGTGCCCGTGAAGAAGAGGAGTGCGCTGCTGGAGTGGATCTGCCTGGTCTTGAATTCCGATGTGTTTCATTACTTGTACGAGCACATCTACGGCGGCACTCGAAAAGGCGGCAGCTATCTACACTTCTTGCCTCGATATCTCTTGCCTTTTCCGATACCCGAGCCAGGCGATCCCCATGTCGTCAAGAGACTCGAGTCTTCTCTTTCAAGGGGGAATGGGTGCTCCAGAGAGGCCGAAAGGCTCGTGCGCCTTGCGTACGGGGTCGACAGAGCGGAGGCCGATTGCCTCGATTCCTTCGATTTCCCCGAACACTAGGGCGGCTTGGCGGGCGGAGGCAGGCCGTGCCCCTCACGGACCCGAGGATAAGGAGGGACGGGGAAGCGTGCCGGCCCGATGCAGGGGAAAGTGACGCCGCAGGCGGGATGCAAAAGCAAGCCTGTTGGCGGAGGCCAAGGTAGGCCCCAGGTCCTCGGGACTTGGCCCCGAAGGCTTGCACGGAATCGGGGTTCATTGACTATTCTTACGACATGGACTGCATCGTCGTGGGAGGAGGGAGCGCCGGGGCCATGGCCGCCTTGGCTGCCGCGAGAAAGGGCCTGAACGTCGCGCTCTTCGAGCAGAGGGAAGAAGAGAAGGCCGGCGCATGCTGGCACAACGATATCGAGGAGGGGCTGTTCGCCGAGCTTGGTCTTGGTGCTTTGCCCGATGGAGTCGTGGTGCACGAACCTTCGCGCTTCGTGATGACTACGTCATCCGGCAGCCCGAGGCATGTGGTGGAGCCCCATTCCGTGTTGGGCGTCGATATGCGAGCTCTCTGCGCCTGGTTGCTCGCCATGGCACGCAAGGCCGGCGTACAGCTCTATTTCGGTGCTCCCGCGCGAATCGGCAGATACACTGGAGCGTACAGAGAGGTTCGCACTGAATCGAAGACCCTTCGCGCGAGGGTGGTTGTGGATGCGCGAGGC
>SKWY01000004.1 GCA_007128675.1 Deltaproteobacteria bacterium
AAGCGAGAGGCACCGCCGAATTCTTCGCGACTCCGCCTTGCAGGAATATCTTCTGACCAATTGTTCGGTTGCTTACGACTCGATTGAGATAGTTGGAGACAATGGACGTCACGATGCCCGCGGTGATGTTCTCTCTCGTCGCTCCCTGTTGTATGGCTTTGCGAATATCGGAGTTGATGAAGGCGGAGCAGTGCTCTCCGAATTTGAGGGGGGAGTCTGCCTGGATTGCAATCGCACCGATCTTGGAAGGGTCCAAGATATTGAGATCGCCCTGCGCGGATTCTTCGAGAAAAGATCCGGTGCCGGCCGAGCAGGCCTCGTTCATGGCGTAGTCGATGGGAACGCCGTTCTTTAGTAGAACGTATTTGGCATCCTGACCGCCGATCTCGAATATGGTGTCTACATCTTTTTCGAAATGGGTAGTCCCAACCGAATGAGCAATGATCTCGTTGTAGACGCCTTGTGTCTCTAGAAATACTCCGAGTATTTCTCGTGATGAGCCTGTGGTTGCCGCCAAAGATATTTGAATTTCGGATCCAGGGGCATCTTTCTCGAGCTTTTGCTGTAACGCTTTCAGGCAGCGCTTTAGGGCTCCCACGGGATCACCGTGAGTGCGGCCGTAATGAGATGCGACAATCTCTTCTGTCTCGATGTCTATGAGGCAGGCCTTCGTGGTGGTGGAGCCACCGTCTACGCCCAGTATGTACTCCTTGCCGTGTTCGACCTTGCCGCCCTCGACCGAGAAATAGGTGACATGGTTCTTCCAGTTCCCAAGGGCTTGAAGTCGCCCGAAGGCAACCGTGTTGGAGCAGAGCATCTCATCCATGGGGGGAAGGGAGGTTCCACAATCTCGAGCTAGTAACGCGGCGCCGAAGGCCTCGAAATGCGGTGCTTCCCTGGGAACGAGGAAATCGATTCGTGGATTCATTTCTCTTACGAACCGCACGATATGGCGGTTTCGCGTAACACCGCCCGTCAAAAGGACTCGGCCCTCCAGAATGCGGGCTCTCGAGAGGAAGTCGGTTACCTTGCCGGCCATCACCTTGCTCAAGGAAAGTACGATGTCTTCTCTCGTTGCCTGCCCCTTGTTCAGCCTGTGGGTGCAATCGCTCTTCATGAACACGGAGCATCGTGTCGAGAGCGGTAGTACTCGTGCATCATCACGGGCTAGCTCCACATCGGAGAAGGTCATGTCCATTCGAGCTAGCTGCTGCCTGAAAAACTCTCCGGTGCCAGAGGCGCACTTGTTCCCCGAGAAGGTGTTCGCGATCTGTCCTCGCTCGTCAATCGTGTAAAGAACGAGTTCTTCTCCCCCCATGCTCACGACTGCGTCCACGTTTTCTTCTAGAGAACCGAGGCCTGTCTCCACACATACGGCCTCGACGGCGTTGTTGAGGTTGAAGAGGTGGCGTCCTTCATTCCCGGTAACCAGGGCGCTGATGCCCACGGACACGGGGCTTGTCTCGAGAACCGTCTTCAAGGCCGCGGGAACGTCGCCTTCATGTTGAATGACAGTGCTCCAGGTGACGTTGCTCTCATCGAGGAGAACGGCTTTCAGGCTCGATGATCCGATGTTGAGACCTAGCGTGATCATTGATTTTCCGTTTGGAGAGCAAAGAGCGAAGCTCCATGTAGGGGAGTCATTCGGCCATGCGCACAATCCTGCGTGGCAGGCCGAAGCCATATTCGGGGGGAAGCAAGCGAATGGTACCGATCGACTATTTCAGCTTGCGCGTCAACGCCTACCGGCATACATCCTAGCGCTTGGAGGCTGCATTCCCGATTTGAGTGGCATGGGCTGGCTTCTGCTCTCGTTCGAACGCAAGGAGAAGATTCATTCATGCGCAAGGTAGACATCGCCGTTGTAGGTGCCGGCACTGCGGGGCTGGTAGCCGCTCGAGAGGCGCTCAAGCGAGGACGAGAGGTCCTGCTGGTGGAGCAGGGTCCAGGCGGAACCACTTGTGCCAGGGTTGGGTGCATGCCGAGCAAGCTATTGATTGCCGCGGCCGAGCATGCTCACGCGGTCCGTGCTGCTTCGTCCTTTGGTATCAACGTAGAAGGCAGAGTGGATGGCGAGGCCGTCATGTCGCGTGTGCGACATGAGCGTGACCGTTTTGTTGATTTCGTCATGCAGGATATCGCAAGGATGCCGGAGGGCACTTACCTTCGAGGACGAGCGCGCTTTACTCGCGATATGGTGCTCGAGGTCGATGGTGAACAGATAGAGGCCGATCGAGTCGTTCTGGCTGTTGGCAGCCGCCCGATCGTGCCGCCGCCCCTTGCCGCGGCGAAGGACAGGTTGATACACAACGACGAGCTATTCGAATTAGAGAGCCTTCCCGAGTCCATTGCCGTGTTTGGTCCCGGGATCATCGGGCTCGAGCTGGGACAGTCGCTTTCTCGCCTCGGTGTTCGCACTCGAGTATTGGGGGTCTCGGGAAATGTTGGCCCTCTTACCGACCCAGAACTCAAAGCCGAGACTGCCCGTCTCTTCTCGGGCGAGCTGCCACTGAACGCAGCCGCCGATGATCTGCATGCGAAAAGTATAGACGGTAAAGTGGAGGTTCACTGGCGTGAAGAAGGCAACCCTCGAACCGAGGACTTCCAGTATGCACTCGTGGCTACCGGGCGAAGGAGCAATGTTGATCTATTGGATCTGGATAAGACCTCATTGTCTCGCGGGCCAAAAGGAGATCTGCTGCTCGATGCCAATACCCTGCAGGTGGGTTCGTCTCCCGTGTTCGTAGCGGGAGATGCTACTAACATTCGGCCGGTGCTTCATGAGGCTTCCGACGAGGGCTGGATAGCGGGCACAAACGCGGTCCTGTATCCCAACGTTGTGCCGGCACCCCGGAAGAGTCCTCTGTCGATCGTGTTCACCGAGCCGAACATGATCATGGTGGGTACTCCATACCTCGAGTTGGATTCGGGCTCCTTCGTGACAGGGCGCGTCTCCTTCGAAAACCAAGGCCGCAGCAGGATGATGGGTATCAATGCTGGCGCGCTCCATGTCTATGTCCATCGTGAAGGTGGACGATTCTTGGGGGCCGAAGGAATTGGGCCGAGACTCGAGCATATAGCCCATCTTCTTGCATGGAGTCATCAGCAGGAGCTCACCCTGGACGAAATGCTTGTTATGCCGTTCTATCACCCAGTCATCGAGGAGGGACTGCGCACGGCGCTTCGGGATGCGAAGCGTCAACTTCGCTGAAGGAGATGCTGCAGGCTCGAGGATGCCTAGACTTGGTTATTGAGGTCGACCGGACGGACAAGGTGCCGCCGGAACGCGGGCAATGAGATAGCAGTCATTCGAACACGGATAGGTCAGTCGCCACGACAGGTGTCCCGCGAAATGCGGATTGTATTCACATAGACTATGAGGAAGCCATGAAGACAAAGGATCCACAAGGAAATCGTGTGCCAGATCTCGAGCTGAAGCTCGTTCGAGACGGGAGAATCGAGGAGTTATCTACCGTCGAGATCTTTTCAAAACGCACCGTTATCGTGTTCGGTCTTCCTGGGGCCTTTACCCCGACTTGCTCGAATGCTCATGTCCCCCGTTTCAATGAGCTTGCCAGTACTTTCAAGAAGCACGGTGTGGACGAAATACTGTGTGTCTCCGTGAATGATGTATTCGTAATGTCGGCTTGGAAGCGGGAGCAGGAAGCCGATAAGCTGACCTTTGTTGCTGACGGCAACGGGGACTTTTCAAGAGGTCTCGGTTTCTTGGTAGACAGGTCGGATGTTGGGTTCGGTGAGCGTAGTTGGCGCTACAGCATGCTCGTTCGAGATGGTGTGGTGGAGAAGACATTCATAGAACCCGATGTGCCGGGAGATCCCTTTGAAGTGAGCGATGCCGATACCATGCTTCATCATATCGCTCCCGAAGCAAAGCTGCCGCACGATGTTCTCCTTTTGACACGGCCCGGCTGCCGTCATTGTGAAAGGGCTCGTTTGGCTTTGCAAGAAGCCGGCGTGGAATGGGAAGAGGTGCCCGCGAATCTTAGGGTGTTGCGAGCCGTTTCGAGCACCCCCACCACCCCTCGGGTCTTCGTAGATGGAAGTCTCCTCGGAGGGGCTGATGATCTCATTGATTGGCTCGGCTTGGAATCGGCCGAATGACCCACTGACATTCTGGAACGTTATCAAGGGCACCCCGCCGACTACGGTCTAGGCACGAGCCTGCTAGGCGAGTATCCGAGTGAAGAATGCTTCACCCGGTCACTTTGTAGAGTTCGCCTCGTCGTTCGTACTCGTTTTTGCGGCTAGACGTTTGGAGTCTGCTCGGTCGTCGGGGGAGTCAGGGGTATATTCAGAACGAAGGTGGTGCCCTTGGCTGTCTCGGTGTCCACGGTTAGTGTTCCGCCGAGAAGCCTTGCGAAGCCCAGGCTGATGACTAGCCCGAGGCCGGAGCGTCTAGGAGATAAATGCTTGGCACTCGGCTCTAGAATACGGTTCACGATATCGGGCTGGATCCCTGGGCCTGTGTCCGCGATCGAGATGGCGACTCGGTTGGCTGAAAGAGCTTTGGCTCCAATTGTTATCTCGCCCTCTTTTGTGACCCGAATGGCATTGGAGAGAAGGTTGTCGAGTATTCGCGTCAACTTGTCTTCGTCGGTGACGATATCTCGCACTTCATCGGAGATGTCTGCTCGAAGCGCTACCTTTCGGCCCCCAAGAAGAGGGGCAGATGACTCTAGTAGCTCTTCTATTAGCTTTTTGACGTTCACCTTCCGTGGCTCCAATTCGAGCTCGCTATGCTCCATCTTTTCAAGATCCAGGATGTTGCTGGCCAAATCGGTCACCCGCTTGCCGTTTCGCATGATGAGGCGAAAATGGCTGACCAAGGAAGGTTGTGAGGCCTCCAGGGCCTCTCTTTCTCCGAGAAAGGCGGAGGCCATGATGGCCGAGGTGGGTGATCTAAGGTCGTGGGATAGTTGAGCCACCAGCTCGGATCGGCGCTGTTCCGCTTCGTTCAGCGCGTGCCTGCTCCTTCGAAGCTCCGTGATGGTTTCCTCCATTCGTTTCGCCATGAGGTTGACATTGGCATTCAAGAAACCGAGGTCTCCTCCAGAGGCTACGGTTGCGCGAGCCGAGAGGTCCCCGGCGGCGAGTCGCGTGAGCGTGGACATACAATCCTCGATGAGTCGTGATGCGATGCTGGTGGCACTGACCGCAAGCACCGTTCCAAAAGCCAATGTAACCAGGCCGATAATGATGAGCTGTCCGACCAACGAGGGCACGTCCAAATCGGTGGCGAATGGGAAAAGGGTGCTCATCTCGCGATGGACAAGAGAGCCCACCAGCGCGCCCGACATCACCACCAATGCCATCATGCTCATGAAGACTCTAGACTTGTAGCCGATGAACCGAGGAACTCTAGCAACAAGAGCCGGCTGGTCCACTGGTGGAAAACGCTTTCGCAGGGGGCTCAATGCAACCTCGACCATGGAGTAGGAGATCAAGACGAAGGCTATGGCCGCAATCTGGCCGCCGATGATTATGGCCACTTGAAACCGGCCTGGGGCAATCTCGAAGAAGTAGAGGAAGGATGCCAGAAGAAAGAGAACGATTACGATCTCCGAGTAGACCAGGCCGGAAATGGCAAAGCGACCAGGGAATGAAAGCACTGTGCGCAGATCCTCTTTTGCTCCCTCATTCCAGTCGTCAAGGTTAGGGGTCGTTCCCAGTAATGTCATTCGATGAAGAATCGAGCGCAGGGACAAGCGCTGCGAAACCGTGACGAGGATGAGCAGGCTTACGAAGACAAGGAGGAGCGTGGGGATCTGGTGCGGCAGCAGATCTACATGCAGGTAGATATAGTAGAAGCCGATCGATGCGGCTATCCAACCGGTAGCTATGCCGAGCCATAGCACCAAATAGGAGTAGGCCGAGGGTCTTACGGCGAACACGCGCTGGAAGGCGCTCTCCACATAGCTACTCATGATCGCCAGCTTCTACCTAATCAGGAGTTTCTGGCATGGCAACAGCCCGGTGCCAACGTGGTTTCGAGCGCCAGGGTTTGGCCCAGGGATCAGGTACAGGGCCGCCTGCGTCGGATTCTTCTCGTGCCAAGGCGGAAGAACACGCCCAGAGCCAACAGCATGGCGACAAAGGGCTCTCCCTTGCCCGTGGCCAGGCAGCCACAGCCCCCCGCCCCGGAGCTCGACGAATCGCCTCCATGCGTTGCCTCAGGGTCTATCGTGATTGCGCTGGAAAGGCCCCTCATTCCGTTGGAG
>SKWY01000391.1 GCA_007128675.1 Deltaproteobacteria bacterium
CGTGGCTCTGGACGCTCAGGTGAGAGCACGTTCGATGGAGCGTCAGCGCACGGATTGATGATTAGAGTAGCCTCATAGGGTCTTCACCCAGGTTGGCCATCTAGAGGAAGCCAGATAGCCACCATTGAGGGCCGAGCGGAAGAGGGCCGCTCGGCCCTCGCTTCGTTCATCCTCTCTGCGATAGTCCTGGGCTGAACGGTCCACTCATGGTGGCTTCACGCGAGGAGAAATCAGGACGGTGAACCGGTAGCGGCTCCACGCAAAGACGAAGCAGGACAGCCCAAGGTGAACCGGTAGCGACTCCAAAGCAGGACAGCCAGATAGTCTCGCCACCTAGCGGTAGACTAAGCGCCGGGAGCCGGTTTCCGAGCCCGTGTGGCGCACCCACGCCAGTGCGGAGCCCACGGATCGGAAACCGGACTGCCGGTCGCTTCGGGAGGAGGGCAGCCCAAAGTGCACCGGGTAGCGGCTCCACGCGAAGACGAAGCAGGACAGCCCAAGGTGAACCGTAGCGGCTCCACGCAAAGACCAAGTAGGACAGCCCAAGGTGGACCGGCGTAGTAGCTCCACGCGCATCGAGCGCAGGACAGGCAGATAGCCGCCAGCTCTTCGCTTGCTTCCAGCTAGCTTGGAAGATAGCTTTCCTGGGCTGTAATCAGCCGCCAGTGGCAAGATGCCGGGGCGATTGACGACGATGCCCGCTGGGCCCGCGCTGTTGTCGGGCCCCGAGCCAAGGAGAGACGCCGCATGGAGAACTTGAGCGAAGCAACCCGCCCGATAGTCGATTACGGGGACTGGAAGATCCCGGCCGCCTGGATGATGTACGTCCTATTCGGCATAGCCTTGATCTTCTTCGTCATCGGCATCTGGCGGCGAGTCAAGGTTTGGAAGGCGGGCAAGGAGGACAAGGAGAGAATCGGCGACGTTGGAAAGCGCCTTTGGTTCATGGTCAGTGAGCTGACCTTCCAAAGGCGCGTGAGAAACATGAAGTTCCCGGCCTTCTTCCACAGCTTCATTTTCTACGGCTTCGTCGTATTCGTAATCACCACGGCGGTCGTCGCAGTGGACTACGACTTTGGCACCAGCTTCTTCAGGGGCTGGCTCTACGTAATCCTTACGGTAGGCTGTGAGATAGCCGGTCTGCTCGTGATGGTGGCCATCGGCGCTTTTCTGTGGCGTCGTCTTATCAAGAAGGACAAGGACGTACCCCATTGGATGGGAGATACTTGGGCTCTCGTCCTTATCTTCCTCATTGTCTTTACCGGCTTCATCGTGGAAGGAATTCGGCTTGCCGTTCTTCCCGATCCCTGGGAGCTACTCTCTTTCGTGGGGCTAGTCTTCGCTATTCCCTTCAGGGGGGTCGAGCAAGAGACGGGGCAGATGCTCCATCAGACCAGCTGGTGGGTGCACACGGCTTTGGCCATGTTCTGGATCGGCAGCATCCCCTACACCAAGTTCGTTCATCTATTGTTCCTGCCGGCCAACGCGTTCCTCGCCAAGATGAAGCCGAGAGGCGAGCTTACGCGCGACAACGTCGTCGAGATGATGGAGTCCGATGACTTCGATGAGGAGAACTTCCAGCTGGGCGTCCAAAAGACTAGCGAGTTCACCTGGAAGCAGCTTCTGGATCTCGATGCGTGCATCAGGTGTGGCCGCTGCGAGATGCAGTGCCCCTCTACGCTAGGGGGGGAGCCTTTTGGTCCGAGACAGTTTCTCAATAATTGTCTAGAGCTTCATGAAAAGACGCGTCTTCTCGCAAAGAAGAACGGAACCGCTGAAGAGAGCGCCGAAGCCGGCGACATTGTGGGCAATGCCTTCGACGATGAGTTTCTCTGGTTCTGCCGAACCTGCGCTGCCTGCATGGAGATCTGCCCGGCCTTCATCGATCACGTAGATGACATGATCGAAGTCAAACGCAACGAGATCATGATCCATGGCCGCACGCCAGCGGAAGGACAGCGCTTCCTTCGCACCATGGAGAACATGGGCAACCCTTTCGCCACCCAATCCGACAGGACAGACTTCATACGAGACGATCTTGGCGCACGAGTCATCGGGGAAGGAGAAGAGGTCGATGTTCTCTACTTCATTGGGTGCCTTACGACCTTCGACATGGAGAAGCAGAAGATTGCCAGGCATGTGGCGAGGCTGCTCGACAAGGCCGGGGTCGACTGGGGAGTGCTTGGCGACGCCGAGACTTGCTGCGGCGACCCCGCCCGGGTAATGGGCCAAGAGCTGCAGTTCCAGATGACGGCCATGGCCCAGGTCGAGGAGCTGAACAACCGCAAGTTCAACGTCCTCTTGACCGCTTGCCCGCATTGCATGAACACCTTGAAGGCGGAGTACCCCCAGCTTGGAGGCAAATTCAAGGTCATGCACCACTCCGAGTTCCTGATGGAGCTAGTACGTCAAGGGAAGCTCGAGCCCGAGAACACAGAGAAGAGCAAGGTCGTCTTCCATGACCCATGCTACTTGGGCCGCTACCAAGGACAGTACGATGCTCCTCGAAAGATGCTCGGCGCGATACCGGGACTTGCCGCTTTCGAGATGAAGAGCCACCATGAGAAGAGCCTCTGCTGCGGGGGCGGAGGAGGCCATTTCTTCATGGATCTGAAAGGGGGCGACAAGCGGGTCAACAACATGCGCGTGGAGCAGGCCCGAGACGCAGGCGGTGAGGTAATCGCCACAGCGTGTGCCTTCTGTATGGGAATGCTCGACGACGCGGTCAAGACCCTGGACCTAGAGGAATCGATCAAGGTCAAGGATATTGCTACCTTCTTGCTCGAAAGCGTGGGTGGTGAGGTAGGCAAGAAGGCGCCGGGGAAAGAAGAGCACCGAGAGGACGAAGCGGCTGGGGCAGGATCCTAGCCGGCATGAGCTGTTCTCCCAAATAGAGTCTAGCCTTCCACCAGCTCCAAGAGAGCATTCTATTCGCGCGCTGCTAGACGGCATCTCAACGGCGGATCGCGGCGGGTAGGGTTCTCGCCCCGACCTTGAAGGCAAAGAGCGAGCCGCAGCGAGCAAGCAAGGATCGCCAGCAACTCCGAGCAGCCTCGCATCGCCGCCGGTCGCTCTCGGTCATCGCCCCCACCCGCGCTCGAGCCCGGAAAGAAGTTACGCTCGGGGTGGAAAGTGCCGCCCACAGGCACTAGACTGAGCCGTTCATGCGCGGGGATGTGTGATGCCAGGGCATTTTCACATCGAGGTGGTGATGCTCTCCAGGCTACTTCGGCTTCTTCCGCGAACTACGCCCCAGTGGGGCTCACCAAGAGCAGGCAAGAGAGGCAACGGGACCAGCATTACGAGGCGAATCGAGCCCAATCCTCCTAGGGTTGGAGAGGCTCGGTGCAAGGATGCACCCAAGACCTCAAAGGAGCAACGATGGCAACCATCGAGCTAACCAAGGAAAACTTTACCGATATCATCGAGAGTAACGACATAGTTCTAGTAGATTTTTGGGCATCCTGGTGCGAGCCGTGCAAGATGTTCGAGCCAATCTTCGAGAAGGCCAGCGACAAGCACACGGACGTGGCCTTCGGGAAAGTGGATACCGAGGCTCAACCCGAGATAGCGGGAGCCTTTGGCATCAAGGCCATCCCTACCTTCATGGTGTTTCGTGATCAGATTGGATTGCTGTCCGAGTCGGGCGTCCTCACCGAGGAGACCCTGGATAGCGTCATCCAGCAGGTGAAAGATCTGGACATGGACGAGGTTCGAGCAGAGCTAGCCAAGCACGAAGCCGAGCAGAAGAAGAACGGCTGTGGCTGCAACTGTGACTGCGACGACTAGCCGTCTTGTCGGGCGGTTTGATGCTGCTTGGTTTGATTTGCGCGGCGGATCTCGTGTGAATGCTTCGCACCCGAGGAGCGAGAGAGACGCTGACCATCCTTTACTCGTAGTGTCTCTCCGTGCGCCAGCAGAATGAACTGCTCCTCCGAGACGCCGAGTTCGTCTCGAGCGTAGCGAAGATCGACGATAGGTTGATCTAGGGGCTCATCACTTAGCTCGAAGGTCCCCCAATGGACCCCGATGGATCTTCGCGCTCGAACGTCCAGATGGATCCGAACCGCCTCCTCCGGATCCACGTGGACCTCGCGCATGAACCAACGAGGCTCGTAGCCTCCAATCGGGACGACGGCGAGATCGAAGCCCTCGAACCTCTCACCAACATCTTTGAAGAGCGCCGAGTAGCCCGTGTCTCCGACGTAATAGATTCTCGTGTTGCCGCCTTCGATCACCCAGCCTCCCCACAAGGTCGATTCTCTATCCCAAAAAGCACGGCCACTCCAATGTCGTGACGGCACGAACACGGCCTTCAGGCCGCCGAGGGCACGCTCTTGCCACCAGTCGAAAGGTACCGAGCTATTTACCCCTCTGCGCCGCATCCAGCGCTCCATTCCCATTGGGACCAGGAACAAAGGAGGACCTGTCTTCTGATTATTGAGCGCCTTGATCGTCCCTCTATCGAGATGGTCGTAGTGTCCATGAGACAAAAGCACCATATCGATCGGTGGAAGATCGCGGAGACGAGCAGGAGGAGGCACCTTCCTCTTCGGGCCCAAGAAGCCAAGAGGGGACGACCGGTCGGAGAATACCGGATCGATCAGTAGATTGGTCCCGCCCAGCTGAATCAGGGTGGTCGAGTGCCCAAGCCACGTCGCGGTACTCTCGTGTGCGTTTGCTCGAAGGTATTTTAGGTCTGGAGCAACACGAGGAAGACCCAGGTATCCCCATGCATAATCCGATGGCGGCCGGGGGCGCCCGGCGCGTCGTCGCCTCCAGTACCAGCGCAGCACCTTGGAGAGTCTATGGGTCATTCGAGCGAGCCTCCTCGGGTTCCCGCTCACCTCGACACGAGTTCATGGACTCGGCGGCACGGCACCCGACACCCACTGATCTATGAATCCCAGCCGTCCTTGAAAGCCGGATCCACCACTAGCTGGTCATGGCGCCGCAGCCGTGCAGCTGGACAGTTTGGCCGCCTTGCCAACAGGGAGGGAAGTCAATCGGTTGGCGCGAGACCATCGAGAGGCATATATAATTGCACTCATGGGAACCTCGATGGCGATTGTAGGCGTGCTGCTAGTCTGGTTGGCATTGCAGCTTTGGATACTTCCTCGGCTAGGAGTGTCGACGTGAATGAGACCTGCCGCGCGCCGGTCGGCGTGCTCAAACGACGAAAAGGCACCAGATCGCGAGATAGAGATCAGTAGGTCCCCCAAGCTCGAGTAGGCGCGATGTGCCGAGCAGACAGACCAGAGCAGATCGCAACGGGGAGCTAGCGTAGCCCCCAGCGCCCGTGGCTCGCGTCGTGCAAGAAAAGGGCGCCGGCTCGCTATCGGCTGGAGCCCAATCCTTGATCGGCTCTGGCAAGCGGTGCACAGAGGGGCTTTACCTAGAAAGTGACTTGAAGGAGTATCGAGCGCGAGCGGGAGCGCGGCTTTGCGAGCGCGATGAGTCGGTCAGCGGATCGCGGGCGGCGTTTGATACCCGACGATTTGGGGGCCGGCCCAATAGCGTCCGATGGACTTCCAGCAGCCCTGGGTCTAGACAGACTAGTGTATCTCGATCAACTCGACATCGAAGACCAGCATGCCTTGTGGGCGTCCCGGCATACCACGGTAAGCCAACTCCTCGGGGATCCAAAAGCGTCGTTTCTCACCTACCACCATGAGCTGGACACCCTCGGTCCATCCAGGAATCACCTGATCAAGTGGGAAGGTGGCGGGCTCACCGCGCACCACGGAGCTATCGAACATCTCCCCGTCGGTGGTCCAGCCCGAGTAGTGAACGGTAACTCGGCTTGTACCGGTGGGATGAGTCTCCCCCTCCCCTGGGGTCAAGACCTTGCTGGCCAGATCGGACTCCGTTCGCTCCGCATCCTCCGGCGGCTCGGCAACGTCCTCGGGAGCCTGGGTCGGATCGGCGGGCTCTTCGGCAGGCTCGGCCTCTTCGACAGGCTCGGCGGGTTCGGCTTCCTCGACGGGTTCTCTCTCGGGCACTTCTGGAGGCTCGGTCTCGCTGGGTGGACATCCAGCCAGCAAGAGAGCCAAGAGCGACAGGACTAGAAAAGAGCGGAAGAATAGGTTGTCAACAGTTCCCATGGTTTCACCCCTTCAATGACTAGTTGGAGATGCTCGACGCATTTGGCGTCTTCTCTTCCTTACGATCATCTCAGTCAAATTCGACTGAGTCATCGAGCCTGAACCTGAACAAGAACTCCTCGAGTCCCC
>SKWY01000087.1 GCA_007128675.1 Deltaproteobacteria bacterium
CAACGGGGAGAACGGCAACGGGGAGAACGGCAACGGGGAGAACGGCAACGGGGAGAACGGCAACGGGGAGAACGGCAACGGGGAGAACGGCAACGGGGAGAACGGCAACGGGGAGAACGGCGGCGAGCTTCCCGACGATGCATGCGAGGCCACCGTTGATGCGAGCGCTACGGTGGGACAGTCTTGCCAGAACAGCCAGCAATGCAACGGAGGGTTCTGCCTTCGGGACTCCAACGATCCAGAGTCGAGGATCTGCCATCAACCATGCTTTCCCGATGAGTGTCCCGAGATCTGCGATGAGGGCTTGGTCTGCGTCCGTCTAGTGGACATGGAAACGGGTGAGCCCTTGCTGCATCCCGAGTACGGCTGGCAAGAGGGAGCCTGCAAGACTCCCGCCGTTGGTGATCAGGAGCCCTTCGAGCCCTGTGGCACCGTGGAGACCGGGAGCTGCACCACCGGTAGCACCTGCGTGACCGTGACGGGAGCCCAGACGTCTATGTGTCTTCCAGACTGTGAAGGCGACGGATCCTTCTGCCCTGACTACGAGCATGAAGGCGAGGTCTATAGCTCCCTGTGCATGCTTCGCAGGTCGGGCGACGAGGAGCCCATCTGGTGCGCCATTCCTTGTGATGGCTCATCCGACTGCCCTTCCGACATGGAGTGCTTCGGGGTCTGCTCCTATCCTTAGCCTTCGGCTCGGGCTGGCTGATGCCGGCTGATTGGCCTTTTG
Organism: Deltaproteobacteria bacterium; assembly: GCA_007128675.1. Taxonomy (GTDB): domain Bacteria; phylum Myxococcota; class Myxococcia; order SLRQ01; family SLRQ01; genus SKWY01. The sequence goes on from SKWY01000087.1 coordinate 731, forward strand.
CCTTGCGTCGATTCGCTGACTCCTCCAAACGAAGCGAGCGCGGGCTGGCCGATGCCTGCTGATTGGCCTACTTTCCTTCGGTCAAAAGCTCTACTCGTTTCTTGGACCGTCTGCGATCGATTCGCTCTGGATCAGTGGCTGTCACGAGCTTGTGAGCTTTGCGAAATGACATCTCGTTTCCGAGTATCGGAACGTCATAGCTAGCGGCCAGGTCTCGAAGATCGGTGCTCTCGTTTGCCCGAAGCAGCATTTCGCTTCCCGAAAGAAAGATCGTGGCGAGCCTCTGGCCTGTTCTTGCCTCTACCGGCTCGCCAGAGATGACCCTGTAGGCCCCGGACCGAGAAGCGAGATTCATCTTTTTCGCGACACTCTGGATATCGAAGGCATGATCGGAATTCAGCTCGTTGCAGCGGGTGCCTATCAGAACCGAGTTCACGATTTCCCCAGCGTCGATTCTCACATCGATGAGAACCGATCCTGAAGCTCGCACCTTCTCTCCAAGGACGGTGCCCCCGGCCAGGATGTTTCCGTTTGCGTCGCGCTCGTCGGGGAGTGAGGCGAGAGCGCGCGCGATCTTCGCGCCGGGGCCTTCGCCGGCCAGCGCCATGTAGAAATCGTAGATCTGCCGATGCTGTCCTATGTCGCCCCAGTACTGATCCTCGAAGTCCATGGCTACCATGCGCGCCTCTCTCCCGTGGCGCCTTCGGAATAGCTCGAGGACTCGTCGAAGCCGGCAAAGGATGCCTGGGCTTTTGTTCTCCAGCTTCATGATGGCCTCGGATTCGGCCCTCGCCAGCGACCATTCGCGTTCCCGCTTCTCCCTTTCACTTATCCGAGCGATCGTCAGCGCCGTGAAGAGCTGTGGATCGAGATCGGGCCGGTCGCCCCGGCTCGCTCGGGGGTCGAGAACATCGTGCTCGAACTCCTCCAGCAAGAGGTCGAGAAGGAGTCTGGAGATTGCAATGGAACCGAGATTGATCCCACCATAGAGGTCGTCGCCACGGCGTTGCAAAAGGCCGCGATCGGCGAGGGGGGCCATCTGCTCGAGGGGTCTTCTGGGTATGAACGCCGTGATTCGTCCCGCCTCGTCCACACCGACCCAATCCTTGCTTCGGGCATCCTCGGCGGTGATCTTGCGCATGGAAACGAAGCGTACGATATCGGCGTCTTCGAAGAGCGGGTTTGTGCCCGACGGATCGGAGATGGGAATCTGCACCTCGTCACCCCACTTCACGACCATCCCTTCGAAGCCCGAACGACGAAGGTGGCTCTCGACGGGAGCGAAGTAGCGAAGGGCGAGCTCGACTATCGGCAACAGGCGGTGGGTCTCTTTTTCCTTCTGCGAAACAAAGGATCTTATTGCTGGCTTCTGACCGCACTCCGCTTCCGTAAATGGCGCCGCCCGCGTTCCCTCACCGAACACGAACGCAACGAGAGCGCCCTCCCGGGGCCGCAGCTTCTCTTTGAGCCTCTTCCAAAGAAGCAGCAGACCAAAAGCCTGGCCCACCGGCAGATCCTCGTGAAAAGACACTGTCTCTCTTGCCCGAAGACTCTTTCGCGAGGCCTCGAGATGGCGTCGCCAGTAGGCGCTGGCGGCCTCGGACCCAGAGACGGTACCAACGAGGCCGGCCGGCTCACCTCTTTCGAAGAGCCAGTCCGTATGCTCCATGTAGCGGAGCACCCCATCCACCAGCCGGTTCGGATCCGTGGAAGACGCGCCTGGTCTCTTTGGCTTCCTTGTCGATCTCTTTGCCATTGCCCCCATCATTAGCACCATAGGTCGCGATCGACCTCATTCACGTGTTTCGCCTTCCTTTTCGAAGAGAGAGAGGGCTCTGCCTTCGTGCCGAGAGTGGGCACGAGCGCCCGGTAGATCGTGGTCTGCCCCTTGGTCCGCACGGTGTATCGGACGCCGTGTGGCACGAGGCAAGCCTGACCCCTGTTCAGGCAGAGCTCCCCATGCTTGCTTCTTATGTCGACTTGGGCCGAAGGCGATGCCGGCAGGGAAAGGAGGGTCTGTGGACCTCTTGCCATGCAAGTGATTCGTTCGTCTTCGCCAAGTCTGAATACATCCAGGGCGAACTCCACCACTGGCGGCCGGTAACTAAACAAAGCTCCTTCCACGATCTTGGGCTCCATTATGGCCGGTAAGGCGCCGTCGTAGCGCAGGACCCGTAGCACCTCCGCTATGTCCACATGCTTGCTCGTCAGCCCAGCGCGAAGGACGTTGTCCGAGCTGGCCATCAGCTCGATCCCGGCTCCGCGAAGGTAGGCATGAGGCGTCCCTGGAGGAAGATAGATGGCCTGGCCGGGATATAGGTGCACCCAGGAGAGCAGGAAGATGAGCTTCAATCCGGGATCGGGCTCCTCGTCTCGGGATGATGCCCGGTGGGCCTCGAGTGCCCAGTATCTGGGATCCGAGGGCCTGCCTCGAAACTCCGGTTCCTCACTGAAAAGCCTGGCTAGCAGGCGTTTCAGAGCGCGACGAAGCCGGTCTCGTGGAAGGGAATAGTATGCCTGCAGGAGACGACGAAGGCCGGCCGGCGTCTGCTGGAAGGGGGGCAGAAGGTCGCTAGTCTCGGGCAGGGACTCGAGTACTTTGGGAATTTCCTGGATTGGACGAAAGCCGCAAAGCGCGTGAAACTCGGTAAGAGCCAGGAGCATCTCGGGCTTATGCCTCGCATCGCGGTAACGCCTGTTGGCGGCGTTGGCGGGTATGCCTGCTTGCTCCTCGAGAAGAAAACCTCTCTTGGCGTGCTTGCTATCGGCGTGCACCTGTATCGATAGCGGACTTGCGGCTGCGAGGATCTTCAAGAGGTAGGGGAGGGAACCGAACCTCGAGAGCACAGGCGTGCCTAGAATCCTCCTGGGGCATTTTGCAATCAGCTCGTCCAGAGAATGCCAAGAGCCATTGGAGAGAGCCTTGGCCGGGGCTAGTGGGTGGGCGCCGAACCATGCCTCCGCTACGGGACGGCCATCGCCCACAAATCCGAGCAGCCTTGGTACGAGGGACGGATCACCCCAGTCGTATCTCTGAATCCGGGGGGAAAGCCGCACTGGGGCGGGGCCTTCCCGATTCGTCATGGCGAGATGATATGCTTTCGGGCCTAGCGTTCTTCGACGAGACCGGGGAGGGAGCTTGCTCCCCATCGGATTCTCGAAAGAGAGGAGTCCGTCCCCCCGAGCGTGAAGCTATCGTCTGTAGAGTGAACGATCCCCTCATAGCCACCACGACCTGTCCGCGCCATGGCCGACCCTGGTGAGCCATGGCGGATGGGGCGATGCCGCTCTATAGGTTCCAGGCTTTGGCGAAAGCCTCGAAGCTTCGATCGTAGGTCTTCTCCACCGTATCGGGGAAGCAGCAGGCGGGAAGCTGCCTGCTCTTCAGATGGTAGTGTAGACAGTCGCAGCAGGTGCCCTTTCGCGGGCAGCCGGGATAGCTGCAGTTGCACCGATCGAGGTTCTTGTCTTTTTTGTTGCAGTCCATGATTGGCCTCTTCTCTTCTTTGGACACCGTAGGACGGTGTCGGCTTGGCGTGATCCTCGTTGTGGGGCGAAGCCCGCTAACCGTCCTTGGGGCTGAACGGGCCAAAGGAGTGATGTAATGTTGAGTAGGATTCCATTGGTAGCCAATGAGCGCGTCGAAGAACAAGCCTGATGGCAAGATGAACCTGCTCGAGCGGATTGTCGCCAGCTACGTGGAGAGCAGGAACGGGAGAGAAGAAGAGAGGCTATGCGCCTTGCCAAGGGACGCTATTGTTGCCCTTCTCCGGGTCGAAAGAAGGGCGATTATCTGGTCATCGGTCGCCGGTATCGTGGCCGGAGCCGTTCTAGGAGTGGTCGAGATCGTCTTCATGCAGGGCCTCCTCGAGGACATGCGCGGCATGACCCTTCTCGAGCAGGCACCTCATTGGGCATGGTTTCTGGGCTTCATATTACTGATGAGCGGCCTGGAGGTGCTCTTCTTGTACTGGAACGGGCTTCGAGCCGCCGCCTCCGCCAGTCGCATCGCCGGGCTTGCTCTTGCGACGAAGACCCCAAGGTCCGGCCTGCTCGCCCGCGCGCTCGGCAGGGCAGCCATCGATCTGCCAAACCCCCTGGAGGCGATTCACGGAATAGATCCCTACGCTCGGGTGCCGCGGTGGAGGATCTGGGCTTGGAGATTCATGTATCGTTTGAAGGTCGGTGTGACGAGCTTCGTCCTTCGAGTCTTTCTTCGCAGGGTGATTGGCCGCACCGTGTTCCGAGTGTTGATACCTCTTCTTGCCGGTCCGCTCTACGCCATTTGGAACGGCATCATCACCTGGCGAATCATGCGCGAGGTTAGAATCCGGGCGTTTGGGCCTTTTGCGGTTCGAGACCTTCGCCGGCGTATCGAGAAGAAGCAGGCGTTGATGAAGAAAGAAAACAGGCTTCTCATCACGGCCGTCGTGGGAGAGGTCGTCATGCTAAGCGAGGACGCTCATCCAAGCTTCGAGCTTCTCATCAGGGGTCTTGTCGATACACTCGATCTGGAGCCCGGCGATATCAAGGTGGACTGGTGCTCGCAGCGGGAGCGTCTGGGAGAGCTTGGTCTTGCGGAGAAGACGCTTCTTCTCGACGCGGCGACACTTGCTTGTCTTCTCGACGGTCGGATAAGTAGGAGCGAGGAGGAGCTGCTCGCCGATGCTCACGCCCTATGTGGTCTTCCTTTCGAGAAGGAGTCTCTTGAAGAGTCATTGGGTAAGCTCTTGAATGGGCAGAGCCCCTTCTCCCGCAATTTGGAAGAAGGAGAAGATCAGCTGGCCGCCGGCAGATGAAGCTTTGTCGAGAGGGCGAGTTGACTCTCAAACCTGGACGGCGAACTCTCGAAGAACCTTTGTAAGGGATGTCTTTCGATCGGTGCTGGCCGTTCGCTCTCCGATGATGAGGGCGCAGGGCAGATGGTACGTCCCAGCCGAAAAGGTCTTGGGACGCATTCCCGGGACGACAACCGAGCGAGCGGGAATATGTCCCTTGAAGACCTTCTCTTCCTCGCCTCGCACGTCGATCACCTGTGTGGAACCGGTCAGTACCGTGCCCGCGGCCAGCACTGCCTCTTCCTCGACGCGCACTCCCTCGACCACTATGGAGCGGCTCCCGATGAAGGCGCCGTCTTCGATGATCACCGGGTTCGCACCCGCAGGCTCGAGGACGCCGCCTATTCCAACGCCACCCGATAGATGGACCCCGGATCCGATCTGCGCGCACGAGCCCACCGTGGCCCATGTATCCACCATGGTACCAGCGCCGACGTATGCGCCGATGTTGACGTAGCCGGGCATCACTACCACTCCACGTTCGCAGTGCGCGCCATGCCTGATTGTTCCAGGCGGCACGACTCGTACCCCAGCCGCCGCGAGGTTCTTCTTGAGCGGGATCTTGTCGTGGTACTCGAAGGGGCCGATCTCGATCGTCTCCATTTTTGCCAGCGAGAAGTAGAGGAGGATAGCCTGGCGAGCCCAGGCGTTGACCTGCCAGCC
>SKWY01000151.1 GCA_007128675.1 Deltaproteobacteria bacterium
AAGCTGGCGTTGGAGTTCGGCGGCTTGAAGCATCTTCGGAGTTCATCGTTAAGGAGAAGTCGACATGCGTACACACAAAAGATTATTCGGTCTTGCCTGCGCCGCTTCGGTTACCCTGGTTCTTTCTGGATGCGAAGAGGAGCTGGACAAGGTGCATGGGCTGTCGGCTTCACTTGGCCAGTACATTTCCGAGGATGAGACATTCTCCGTCGCCCTCACCTGGCATATTAGCGATGACGCCGAGGCATACGAGCTAGAGCGTGCCGGGCCGGATGACGGGATGGATTGGCGGAACATTCACTGGGGAACCGCTCCTTCGTTCGAGGATTTCGGGCGCCACATGCCCCAGGAGCGCCTCGTCCCCGGACACACCTATATGTACCGTGTGGCCGGACGAAACGGAAAGAAGGGAGAGTGGTCCGATTTCGCATCCATCACGATTCCTTCCTTCATGTCCCCGAAAAACCTGATGGCGACATACGTGCACGACAGAGGCCTGGTTCGCCTCCAGTGGGAATCCTCTCGACACTCCGATGCGGTACACGAGGTGCATAGAAGCAACTATCTCGATGGTGGATACGTGATGATAGGAGAGGTTTCCTCCGACGAACCTCTCATGTTCGAGGACACGGACGTCCTACCCGGACATAGTTATTACTACCGTGTACGTCTTGCCCATCGCGCGCACGGCGAGACATCATTCAGCAATACGGCCGTCGTCGATATGCCCTCGGTGCCCGCACCCTACATGGTCGATGCGTCTCGGGGTGAGAGAGACAGGATAACGGTTCGAGTGAACCCGGCTTTCGATGACGGCCATGCCGATGTTCATCACTCTGTTTGGCGGACCGAGGCCAATCAATACAACGATGCTTCGTATCAGCAGCTATCAGGCCACTTGACTTGGGATGGCGGGGATCTCCTCTACGAGGATACGGATGTCATCGAGGGAAGGTGGTACTACTACAAGGCAAGAACGAGCGTGGGTCACGAAGGAATCGAAAGCTCTCTTTCGCCGGGGTACGCCGCGGGGTATGCGGGCGAGTTTGCTCCCGAACAGCCTCCTCCCACGCCGCAGGACTTCTCCGTGGAAGGCAGGGACTGGGACTCTTCCATTGGGGTCAAATGGCGGCCCGTATCGAACGCCGAGAGATACCGGGTGCACCGTCTGGCCTTTGATGGGAGCATCGATCCGAATGTCGATCCCCCTCTCTCGTCCTTTGCAATGCTTTTCGAGGGGACTAGGGATGACTTCCATGTCGTGCACTCTCAGGGCCAGGAGTTTCTCGAGCACCGGGATAGCGACACAGAGTCTGGACGGCTCTACTCGTACTACATGACGGCCATCAACCAGAATGGAGAGAGCCCTCCCACCCGTGTTCAATCAGCCAGCTTTGGAGAGGAGGGGGTTCCGGGCCGGCCCGAGATATCCGCTACTGACGGCGATTTCAGTAATGCCGTCGTGGTGTCGTGGGCTGCGGTCAACAGGGGCGATTGGTACCAGGTGTACCGTGTGTCGGGGGGAGAGATAGCCGAGGCACTCTCGCCTTGGATTCGAGAGACGAGTTTTGTCTATTACACGAGCGCCGACGTTTTTGTTTCGGTCAAGGCGCGAAGTGACAAAGGTATCGTGGGCCCCGAGAGCAACCGGGTCGTTGGCAGGGTGGACAACGATGCTCCCGAGTACTCGGAGCCGGACAACGGTAATGGTGAAGACGATCTCGAGTACGAATGGAACGATCTTGGCGATGTGCCCGTATCGACCGGGGAGCGCGTCATCATCGCCATGGATGGCACCGAGTCCGACGGAACAATTCATATTGCGGTACTCGAGGATCCGGCTTTTGCCTATGAGTACGGAACCCCCTTCGTCATGGAGCTTTCAGGTGGACAGTGGTCGGCTCTCCCAGATCTTCCGGAGGAGATTATGGGTTCGAGCACCGTTGGAACGGGTATTCGCCTTTCGTCTGGTAGTCATAGGGTCGTTTTCTCGGCCTACGATGATGACAAGGCCTATATTCATGAGCACCATGATGGAACATGGTCGGAGAACCTTGCCGAGGACCATTTTGGTTATGCCTCCCGCCCCGCCTCGCTGGCGGCAGTCATGTATGATGGAGAGGTTCACGTGGCCATCGAAACCCCGGATCAAGGGAATCTTCGCGTCCTCCGCCGCTCGGGAGGAGCTTGGCACGGAGTTGGAGACGATGGCTACGTTACTTCTAATCAGGACATATCGAGCATCACTCTCGATGTCCTCGGTGACGCCCTTTATCTCTCATATGTCATCGAAGACGAGGTCGGGGACGAAGGGACCCTTCTAGTGCAGAGCCATTCCTCGCTTGGATGGCAGACCGAGCTCACTTGGACGATGGAGAGCATAGGAAGGCCGCAGCTAGCCCGTGCTCCAGATGGTACTTTGTACTTTCGAGCTTCGGCGGTCGGCATGGATCCGGATCTGGGAGGCGTGTTCGAGGTTACCTCACCGACGACGGCCGAGGGCATTCGCCCCGATTGGTGTGCCGATTCCTTTTCCATAGCCGTTGATTCGAGCGGCAGGCTCGTCCTTGCCTGCATGTTCTGGGATATGGACGTGGAACACATGGCCTATCCGGTCGTGGGGGTCTACGACGGGGAGTGGAACAGAATCGCCGGCGATTTCTCGGGCGGGTCGCGGCCGGTCGACTTGCAAACGATTGGTTCGGATATCTACTATGTCTTCGGAGATGTCTACAGCATACCGGAGCTTCGAAGCATGCCCACGGTTCTTCGCTCGGCCAGCTTCTCCCTTCAATAGCGCCACTCCATCATCGATGCTCCAGGTTTGAGAGCTAGAGAATAGATATGAGCTTCGAGGATGCCGCCATTGCGAGCGAGGGTTTTTCGGGCTGCCTGGGGCGCGTATCAGCTCTTTGTGGGAGGAGGGTAGATGCAAACGAGAATGATTTATCTTGTGAGACATGGACAGTATGTCTCGAATGAAGTGAAGAGCATTGAGGGCATGCCGGCCCGGCGGCTGGCTTCGCTTCATGATGGAGGCCTGACGGCTTTGGGGACGAAACAGGCCGAGCATGTAGCAGAGCGCTTGAGTGGCTACCCCATTAGCAAGGTGTACTGTAGCAGCCTGCCCAGAGCGGTTCAGACCGCCAAAATCATCGTTGAAAGGTTCCCGCATCTTTCCCTCCAAACTCGAGGTCTCTTTCGGGAGTGCACGCCTTTCGTCGAGAACGAAGATGCCTGCAATCGGGCTCTAAAGGCTTATGGAGAGCTGTTCAAGTATGCGGTCGGCGAGGACAAGCACGAGATCGTGGTATGCCATGGCAATCTATTGCGCTACTTCGTCAGTCTTGCGTTAGGACTCGAGCCCGACGGATGGGCAACTATGGGAACTTTTCACTGTGGCATTACTCAGATGGCGATCGATCGCAAAGGCGTCAGATTAATCTCTCACAACGATTTCGGGCATATTCCGGATGCCATGAGAACGAAGCTCTAGATCGCTCTGGGGACCCTCACGGACTCCTGGGTGCGCTTTCTGTGTCGTAAGAGTTCTGCAGCAAAGGGCGAGAACAGAGAAGCAGATGAGCGACGCTGAGTGTTTGGGACGGCGCCGCAGCGATAACTCAAAACTGCGCGGGCGATAGGCGTCTCGGTCTCACGGAGCCTCGATGCGAACCGTCTTGGGGTCGACCGTCAGAGAGTCTATATGCTCAGCGATTTCTTCCCGCACATTGATGTGACGTCCTCCCAGGTGCTCGGCCAGGAAAATCTCGATGGCGGCCATCACCGCCAGCCTGTTCTCGGGAATGTCCATGCCGTGGCCCTCATCCGGTGCCACGAGATACTGAACCGGTAGATTCAAGTCACGAAGGGTGGCTACTATCTGATCCGATTCGTGCTGTAGCACGCGCGGGTCGTTGGCGCCTTGATAGACCAGGAGGGGGGCACGGATGTTATCCGCAAAGAACAAGGGGGACTGGGAGCGTAGCCGCTCTCTGTCATCGGGATCGTCGGGGTCTCCCACGCGAAGATGGATCTGACGTCGGATAGGGGCCCAGTATGGAGGCATGGAGCGAAGAAGGGTTTTTATATTCGATGGGCCGCATACAGAGATGCCGGCCGCATAGAGCTTCGGAGTGAACGCCAGCCCTGCCAAGACGGCAAATCCGCCGTAAGATCCTCCCTTGATTGCTATTCGATCGGCATCCACGATTCCCTCTTCGATGAGGTGGTGGACTCCGTCGGTTATATCGTGCTGCATGTGTCCGGTTCCCCACTCCTTGTTGCCAAGGTTGAGAAACTCCTTGCCGAAGCTCAAGGAACCACGGAAGTTGGGCTGAAATACGGCGTAGCCCCGGTTCGCTAGAAACTGCACCCAAGGATTGTAGCCCCAGAAATCGCGAGTCCACGGCCCGCCGTGAGGAAGGACGACCAGCGGCAGAGGTCCAGGCTTTGCGCCGATTGGCAGGGTCAAGTAGGCCGGGATCTCGACGCCATCACGCGCGGTGTAACGAAGAGACTCCATGCGAGCCAGGTACTCTCTAGGTAAGTCGGGTCGTTCCCGGTACAGAAGCTCCACGCGCCCACTTTCGCGCTCGTAGAGGTAGGTTGCGCCCGGCTCCACATCCGATCGGTAGAAGACGAGCTGGAAATTGTCGTCTCGTGACTGGGAGGTGAAGCGAATCGTCCCTTCGGGAAGGGCCTCTCTCACGCGCTCGTAGTCTCTCTTGAATTCATCGGTCAACGGATACTTGCGCCAGCGGTCGCCGACGTACCGCGGGCAGACTAGCTCTCCGGTGGCCCTGGAAAAGCGAGCGCCGGCGAAGTCCGCCTCGTCCTCGGGATCGCGGTGAACGAGCTCTAGCTCTCCCGAGTCGATGTCGAGTAGCTCGAGTTCGACGAAGTTTCTCTCTCGGTTCGTGCCTAGGTAGGCACGACGGCCGTCCGGGTGAAATCCTATGACACCGCAGTCCTCCTGCCAGTCACATGAGTAGATGGGTGAGAGGTCGTCATCATCAATGCGAAAGAGCTTCCAGCTATCATCCTCTGCTTGACGCATACCAAGCCGAAGGTTGCCCTTCTGGTCGACGCTCCAGGCAGCGATATTCTTGTCGTTTAGGTAGACAAGCTCGAGCTCGCCGCTTCCGACATGCAAACGGTAGACATCGTGAAAACGAGGATCGCGGTGATTTAGCCCAATGAGCACATGCTCCGGATCTTCATCGGGCACCGATATGCGTATTGCGCGTACGCCATCGAACGGGGTCAGATCGCGAGGGGAGGGTATGCTGTCAACGTCGCTGGACCACTTTTCCAAGTCCACCGCGTAGAGACGGTAGTTCTCATCTCCACCCTTGTCCTGCTGATAGACGAGATGCTGCGAGTCGGCGCTCCAGAAATACCAAATAATCGGCCGTTCATGCTCGTTGGTAACGGGACGGGCCTCTGTGAACGGCGCTCCTCTCGGCACGAGCCAAAGGTTCATGACGCCTTTGAGAGGGCGGCGAAACGAGAGGTAGCGTGCGTCCGGCGAAATCTGAAGGCCCGCGATCTCTGGGTCTGCGAAGAAGACCTCCACATCGATCAAGGGTGCGGGCTGTGACGATGCCGGCTCGCGCTCGCTGGGGAGAGGGTGCAAAGCGTCCGGCGCGGGTTGGCTGGGAAGCGGGCGTTGAGCCGCCGGGGCGCAAGCGAGCGCGATGAGAAAGAGCGGAGCGGAGCGGATTAGAAACGACATGCTGGATCCCCCTTCATGGAAGTGTGTCGCGGTCGCGACTCTACTTCGCGGGCTCGAGCTAGGCCAGTGTTTCGGCCGGGTTTCTGATGGTCGGGTCGATCTTCGAAGGATCTGGAGGGCGCTCGACTCAAGGAAGAAGCCGTACCTTTTGGCACGAACTAGACTTTGCTTGGCGGTGCCGGTGTCCATCCGGACATGGGTATCCAGGGCGAAGGGAAGCGCGGATTTGCCAGCGCGATGAGGCGGCGTCTGGGTTGCGGGGCGGAAAATGTTGCCTGGCGAGTCGGGCCGGGATTCGTAGGGGTTTCCTCCGGATGCCGGCATGCCTGGACTGCCGGGAGAACCCCATCGAAGAGTTATCTGCTTACCGGTTCGGCGCGCACCTTGGAATCTGGGCGTTCTGTTTTACTTGATATATCGGGAATCGTGGAGGCGACTCCAAAGCCCCAGCGCCACCA
>SKWY01000124.1 GCA_007128675.1 Deltaproteobacteria bacterium
CGAGCCAACCGGTAACGGATGGCGAGGGGATATCACCTCCCGGCCGTCTCCCGGCCTCGAGCATCTTTCCATCGAGCCCGGCAAGGAGCCTTTGGGCTCCTTGGTGAAAAAGATGGGGCGGGGAGTCATCGTGGCGGGGCTGCTTGGCGCTCACTCGGGCAATATCCTGAACGGTGACTACTCAATCGGCCTCTCGCCCGGACTCTGGGTCGAAGATGGGGAGATCGTTGGCCGGGTCAAGGACTCGATGGTGGCCGGTAACGTCTACGAGGATCTCAACCGCGTCATAGGGGTTGGAGAAGACCTCGAACCCGCCAGCATGGGAAGATTCCCGGCGATCCTCATAGATGACGTCAGCTTCTCCACCCGCGGCTGATAGGGGCGTCCTTCACTAGGACGAATGAGCTCCAAGTCTCTGCTTGCGAGTCAAATGGCTAGCGCTGCTCCACATCAGCGCGAAGCTCGTCGGAGAGAATGATCTCGACCGACTCATCGAGATCCTTGCCAGTGCTCGGCTCGCCGCTTCTTGCTGTCGAAATCGCGAGGCCAGTCTCTGGGGCACCGATGATCGCGAGCAGATAGTCGCTTGCATGCCAACGGATCCGGGTTCAGCCGCCGATGAAGGCCTTTTGTTCGAATGGGGGCTCAGGTTTCGTCGGACTCGTCGATGAGCTCGTCGATCTCCAGCTCGATCAGGCGGCGTAGGCTCCACTTGCCGACGAAGACGGGGCGGCCAGTATCTCCAGCGCGCACGAGGTAGCGGTCATTGGTGCCGCCGGCTACCACGATGACATGCTCCCCTGCTTCGATGGGCGCTCCCTCCTCGGCCTCTTCTCTTGCCGACATCGTGAGGGTGATACTGGCTAGAGGCGAGGTCATGTCCGCCCTTGGGTCCGCGGGAGCAGCGGCGCGTATCCTGACCACCGAGCGCATCATCGACTGTATCGCGTCTTGATCCAAGGCGGCGGGCTCCTTGGGAGAAGAGGGGCCGCCAATCAGGGCCCAGCCGCTTCCCAGCTCCCCGTCCCGTTCGAGCACGATGTCCTCTTCGTCTCCATCGCGCCGCAGCGTGAGCATCTTCACTTGGTCTTCGGGAACCGAGAAGACCTCGGAGACTATCCATTCGCCGGGATCGGGGCCAACCGCGGCCGCGGAGATGCCGGTTACGGCGTACACGTCGTCCTCGCCGGCCAGTCGCACGGCGACCCTGCGCGAGCCTGCCGGAGACCCAAGGTAGAGGGTCCTCTTCTCCTCGCCGAGGATGAGCTTCAGTTTCCGCTCGTACTCGTCATCCGCAACGCGAAGCTGCCCGTGGCGAGCTGGGCTGGTCGTCATGGCGCCGCGAGTCTGCATCGCACCGAGCTTTCTCAAGACCTCGTCGACCCGGCTTTGGTCTGCCGGGTAGTCGTGGTGGCTCCGCAGCACCCAGCTCCCATTATGGCGGGCGAGAGCCAGATCGGGCTCGTCCCCCTCCTCGCCGTCTTCTCTAGGGGCAAGCACTCTTAGCTCCTCGACCATAGCCGCATCGAAGTCTTCTAGTAGTGGCTTTGGCCGGCCGATGCTCGGTTCGCTGGGTCTAAGCCAAAGAGCGGCGGCCAGAGCAACCTGCAAGCCAAGAAGGCCTATCAGTACCTTGTTGAACGTGCTCATGATTCCTTCCTTGACCCCGTAGCGGAGCCCTCTGCCCTATCCTCGAGATCGATGCCGCCGCGGCGAATGCGGCCTATGAGCACCACCCCGAGTAGGCCAATCAGGGCTACCCCATAGTTGATCCATTCCCAGCGGGTCTGGGCCTCCGCCTCGACTCGAATAGTGCGAGGAGCGCCTCGAGCCCGTATCGACAAGAGCGCTGTATCCTCGACGGCCCAGTCGACCAGGTTCTCGATGAATGAGAGGTTTCCGGCAACTTCCCTAGAGCCTGCTTGCTCGGAGACACGCAGGACCTGGTCCGACAGGAAGCTCGTGGTGCCTACGACCGCCAAGCGGGCATCGTCGGGAGAGCGAGCCATGAGTCGCTCTGGCGCCTCGACGCTCGATGCCGCCGTCTCGTCACCTGCGATGGCGCTCTCGAAGGAGCCGACCAAAGCAACCGCCAGCACATGGGGGCCCTTCTCGTCATCGGGAATATCCGATGGGGGCCCACGCTGCTCGTCTGGACGAGAGGGGCTGATATCGGATCCGTGGTGCAGCCAGGCGTCGGCCGATGAACGAAGCAAGACCCGGGCCTCGATGGGCTGGTGGTCGCTCTCTTCGTCTGCCTTGGGCGGCTCGTAGGAGATTGGAGAGGTCCAATGGGTAATGAGAGCCCCGATGCCGCTGGTGGCTACTCCGCCGTCCCTCATGCCTTCCGAATCGACGAGCACGAAGAAGGGGTAGGGGGCCCGGTGGACCTCGCGGATCTGCATTCCGCCCACATTGCGAATCACCGGTAGAGGGAAGGAGTCGCTTTGCTTGTCGGCGACGAGGACATCCTCTATCCCTATGCCCCAGCGCTCGAGCAGCGGCTCTAGGCCGGTGCTGCTCTTCTTGACGGCCAAGTCTTGGCTCTGAAGATCAAGCTCGTATGCTCCCGCCATCACGATGACCGCACCGCCGCGCATGAGGTACTGATCCACGGCGAGCCGGGCGTCTTCACCAAGATTCCTTGGGCCGGCGAGCAAGAGCACATCGACATCGTCGGGGATGCGAGAGACCGGTGGCTCCTCATTCATTGGATCCTCGTGGAGCTGAATGGGCCGGACCTCGTAGGAGGCGGACAGAGTCTCACGCAAGCTATTGTAGGTAAGTGACGGCACGGGCTGTGGCGGCATCTGCGGCATCATCTGCCGGGGAGGCTCCCTCGGTGGCGTGACGAGGCCGACGACCTTCGTGAAGCCTGGTGCCCCCCGGCGAAGGGCCGTGGTGATGCCATCTCTCAAGCTGCTCTCGTTCAGTGACTCGGGCAACGGTACGCGGACGAGTCTGTCGCCCACGCGAACGAGGATATGCAGATAGAAATGCTGGTCGGAGAAGAGCGATGCCCTGTAGGGCTGTATGCCGTAGCGGCTGTGAAGCTCGCGCTGCTCGGCCGGCGATGTCGGCTCTACCTCCATGTATCGCAGCTTCCCTCCCGACTGTTCCTCCAGCTCTCTTGCCACGATTGAGATGAGCGCCGGGGCATCGGCGAGGTTTTCTGGCAGGCTGTCCGGGGTGATGAAGGCCGTTAGCTCGACCTCGGATGGGAGAGTCGCGAAGAGAACGTCGAGGCTCTGGAAGCCGTGTACAACCCGGCGTATGGAGCGGGTGAGATCGTACTCGAGGTTTCGCAGCCGGACCTCTATCTCGTTCATGGCTACTCCCTCGACCGCGATTAGGTCGTCTACCTCCAGCACCTCATGCTGATCTCCGAATGTGACCAGAATGTGGAAGAACGCGTTCACTACCGAGGTCTCCCGCCTATCGGCGAACTGGAAGGGAACGGTTCGGATTCCGTACTGCTCGAAGATTTCGGACTCCAGTGCCTCGTCGGTCGATGGGTCGACAAACTCCACCTGAACCTTGGCGCCTCCGGCGACTCGGTACTCCTCCAGCACGTCTCTTATCTGGGGAACCAGGGGCGCCAGCAAGGGATGGGTGCGAGCCGAGAAGAAGCCGCGAATCGTAAGGGGCTCGTCCAGCGAGCGCAGCACGTCGCGAGTCGCGCTGGAGAGGCTGTAGGTGCGATTCTCCGTGAGATCGACCCGCGCCTGCGCCACCGGAGTCATCCATACGTTCAGGGCCAATGCGTTCAGGGCGACCAGGACCGCGGCCGCGCGTACATTCCAGCGCGACATCCTGGTGCCTTCGCCCTTGCCCCAGCGCTTCGCCTGAAGGATGAGGCCGTTGAGGGCTAGAAACAGTGCCATTACGCCGCCGTAGTACGCGAGATCGCGAAGGTCCAAGACTCCGCGGGCGATGCTCTCGAAGCGGCTTCCGCTACCTATTCGCCGGAGAAGCTCTCCTGTCTCCACGCCAACCAGCCCGGCTACTATCTCCGTGCCGGGAAGATACAGTAGGCCGCAGACGAGCACCGTGCCTATCAGCGCCACAATAGGGTTGTCCGTGGCGGAGGAGATGGAGAGTCCTATCGATAGGTACGCCCCCGCGAGGAGCAGCGCCGCCAGGTAGCCGCCGGCAACGGGACCCCAATCCAGGCTGCCCATCATCGAGACGCTTATGGGTAGGCCCAGGGTCAGGGCGAGGGCGATGGCGACGAGGATCAGGCCCGCCAAGAATTTTCCGAGGACAAGGCGGTGGATTGGCACGGGCATCGTCAATAGGATCTCGATCGTGCCGCTTCTATGCTCCTCGCTCCAGAGGCGCATGGTCAGCGCCGCCACCAGGAAGATGAGCAAGATAGGCAGCCAATCGAAAAGCGGCCTGACGTCGGCAATGTTGCGCGCGAAGAACTTGTCCACCCAGAAGAAGGTGAACATGACGACCGCAAGGAACGTCGCCAGGAAGATGACGGCGACGGCCGACTGGAAGTAACCGCGTAGCTCGCGGGCGGCAATGGACCAGATATGACTCATGCGCTGGCCTCCTTTGATTCGCTGTGGCCGTCGGAAACCGGTTCGCCCGCACCCTTTTTGTCTTTTCCCGCAGCGGTTGGATCCAGGGCGAAGGGGGGGGACTCGCTTTCCGGAGCCTGCGCGAGCTCGCGAAAGACCGTCTCTAGGCTACGGCTATCGGAGCGTAGCTCGGCTACCTTCCAGCTCTCCTTGCGCAGGTGCTCGAAGATCAAGGGGCAGAGATCCTCGTCTTGCGCGCTAGTGAGCCTGTAGTGCCTAAAGCCGGCTCTCTCCTCGAATGGCCGAACCTCCGTGACGCCCTCGATGGCTCGAAGCTTCTCTTCGACCTCTTTGGGCTCGACCTTGGATTCGATTGCCACGATGGCCGCGCTGGCCGCTCGAATATCCTCGAGCCTCGCGTCGGCGCGAAGCTGGCCGTTCATTATCATGATTACCCGCTCACAGGTCATCTCCACCTCGGAGAGAATGTGGGTAGAGAGCATGACCGTCGCTTCCGTGGCCAGCTGTCGTATCAGCTGACGGATCTCGGCGATCTGGGTGGGGTCGAGCCCACTGGTTGGCTCGTCCAGCACCAGGATCCTCGGTCGATGGATTATGGCTTGGGCAATCCCGACCCGCTGGCGATAACCTTTCGAGAGCTTGTCGATGCGGCGATCAAGGTAGTCACCGAGGCCCGTGGCTTCGACTACTCGGGAAAGCATCGGCCGGCGCTCGGCTTGGGGTAGGCTACGCAGCTCGGCCATCAGCATGAGGTAGTCCCCGACGGTCATGTCCCGATACAGAGGGGCATTCTCGGGCAGGTAGCCGATCTCCGTCTGAACCTCGAGCGGGCTTTTTCCAACATCGATACCGCCGACTAGAGCCTGCCCTTCATCGGCTTGGAGATACCCCGTGAGGACCTTCATCAAGGTGGTCTTCCCTGCTCCATTCGGACCAAGGAGGCCGATTATCTCCCCGGGCTCTACAGAGAAGGAGACCCCGTGAAGCGCAACGACCGGGCCGTAGGATTTCGATACAGAGCGTACGTCCAGTGCTTTCATGACTCGCCTTTCTCGGGCTTTCGAGCTTTGGTCTTGTCCGTCCTCATCGATTGCTCCATGGGAAGGTTTCTCTGCTCGAGCGAAGACTACACGCGGCAAGAGGCGGCTGGACCTTCAGTCTGGCCGCCGTTTTGCCGGCAGTTCCTCGCATTTACTCCATGACTCGTCTTGGAGCATCGCGGCCAAGTCCTATAAGCATTCCCCCCGGTGAGGGCAAGGGTCGGGACATTCGAAATTCTCGAATTTGATTGTTTCGATCCAGAAATGCGAAGATATGCGGATACTCTCTTACGTTCGCTGTTTGGCCGCCGACGCATCGGCGACCATTCTCGAGGCCTAGCCATAGGGGAATGAGATGAGGGAAAAAGACCGCGGCTCGCTACGCTTTCTTCTTGCTCTGATTTGTGCTCTTGCCGTGTTCCTGCCCGGTGGATGTGGTCCCGATGAGCCCGGCAACGGGGAGCCCGGCAACGGGGAGGAGCCCGGCAACGGGGAGAACGGCAACGGGGAGAACGGCAACGGGGAGAACGGCAACGGGGAGAACGGCAACGGGGAGAACGGCAACGGGGAGAACGGCAACGGGGAG
>SKWY01000359.1 GCA_007128675.1 Deltaproteobacteria bacterium
CTCGGCGGCGAGGACGGCGCGGACGCCCTCCCCCGCTACGCCCGCGAAATCTTCGGCGAGATCTTCGACCAGGACGCCGTCATCACCGAAGAACGCCAGGACGTCCGCACCTTCCTCCAGGGCCCCGGCACAGGCCCCGGCGACGCCGACGAGCTCTTCGATCACCTCCCCGACGCCAGCGACCTCCCGCTCCTCGACCCCACCCGCAGCGCCGACCCCGAACGCTGGCTCGCCCGGCAGATCCCCCTGTGGTTCGGCACCGACGAGCTCCCGCCCGCCCGCCGCGGCGAGCCAACTCCCGCCCGCGGCACCGACGCCTGGCGCACCACCCTCGGCCTCCACCTGCGCCGTCACACCACCTTCCGCGCGCTGCTCCATGCCCTCGACGGCCGCGCCCGCTCGCTCCCCGACCTCGTCCAGCACCTCGGCCGAGCCCGCGCCGCCTGGCGCGAGGAACCCGAGCTCGGCGCCCTCGCCCTCACCAGCCTCCTCGCCCTCGTCGCCCACGCCCGCGACCCCGCCAGCGAGACCCCGGAACAGGCCGCCCGCCGCAAGGAAGGCGGCGAAGCCCCGACCCTCACCCGCCTTGTCGACCTGCGCATCCAGCTCTGGCAGCGCGAGCTCGCCCGCATGGTCGCCACCGTCGGACACCGCCCGCAGCTCCGGCACTCCGACGACCTCCCCCGCGAGGAACGCCGCCGGCACCTCCCCCTCGTGCACTGCCGCGAATGCGGTGCCATGGGCTGGGTCACCCGCATCGACCCCGACAACCCCCGCAAGCTCCGCACCGACACCCAGTCCATCTACCGGGACTTCTTCGCCGGGCGCGACGCCGTGCAGTTCCTCTTCCCCGCCGCCGCACGCCCCGCCCACGACCCCGCCTGGCGCCACCACCCCGTCCGGACCCTCGACACCGCCACCCTCCAGATCCTCGACGATGGCGACACCCCCCGCGGTGACCCGCTCGCGATCGTCAGCAGCCCGAACCACCGCTCCACCCCCCGCGGACGCGAACTCTCCCGCGACTGCCCCTTCTGCAGCGCCAGCGACAGCCTCACCCTCGTCGGCTTTCGCGCCGCCACCCTCACCAGCGTCCACATCGACCAGCTCTTCGCCTCCCCCTTCAACACCGACCGCAAGCTCCTCACCTTCTCCGACTCCGTCCAGGACGCCGCCCACCGCGCCGGGTTCTTCGGCGCCCGCACCTGGCGCAAGAACCTGAGGACCGCGCTTCAGCAGACCATCGATCAGAATGGCTACTTTGCCTCTCTCGATACGCTGACCAACCGCTTCATCGACTACTGGCGCGGCGAGGGCCGTATGGACGAATCGACCTTCGTTTGCACCTTCCTCGCGCCGGACATGCTCTGGATGCACGACTTCGACGCCCTTCAGAAGCACGGGCGGCTACCGGAAGGCTCCGGCCTGCTTCGCGACATCAGGCGCCGGCTCCAGTGGGAGATTTACGCCGAGCTTGGACTGCAGGCCCGCATAGGTCGCTCCCTTCCCCGGGCCGGGACGGCGGTGGGCGAGGTAGACCAGAGGCTCCTGAATCGAGCCATCGACATCCTGCACGAGAAGCTGCGGAACGAGCTGGGTTGGAGCGTGGAGCCCTCTCGAGGCCAACTCGCGGCGTTCGTCTCGGGAATGCTCCTGCGCCTCTTGGAGGGCGGGGGCGTGCTGCACTCCGAGATTCCAGAGTGCTTCGTCCACACGGCGGGCAAGGACACCCACGTGTTCAGGCGCCGGGAGTACCTTCCACGGTATGGGCCCAAGAGCCGCTTACCGACCTTCGTCGTCGACAGGCCGCGTCAGGGCTCTTTCGCCTACTATGGGGAAGGTTGGCACCAGCGCTGGTTCGAGGTGGCCCTGGCATCGCGCAAGGCGCTCTCGCATGACGCACGTGACGTGTATCCGATGGTTCTCTCCGTTCTCGTCGATTCAGGCGTGCTGGATGTTCGAACCATTCGCAACGGTGTCTCCTTATGGGGGCTTCGGCCCGAGGCGCTTGGTGTGACCGCCGAGGTGACGCGCGTTCGATGTAGCCGGTGCAGTCGTTCGTCCTCTCTTTCAAGGGAGGCGGCCGGCGCTCTCGAGGGCTCGCCGTGCTTGTCCGCGAGGTGCGGCGGCGTGCACACTCTGGTTCCCCATGACCCTGAAGGCTACTTCGCCAAGCTCTATCGCGGCGGCGATGTCATACGCATCTTTGCCAACGAGCACACGGGCCTGCTCGAGCGCGAGGAACGAGAGGATCTGGAAGCCCGTTTCAAGGCCGAGGAGCACGCTCGAAAGCCCTGGTACCCCAACCTCCTCTCATGCACTCCAACCCTGGAGATGGGCATCGACATCGGTGATTTGTCCTCCGCGATCATGTGCTCCATTCCGCCGAGCCAGACGAATTACTTGCAACGCGTCGGCCGGGCGGGACGAAGGGACGGCAACGCCCTCATCCTTGCCGTAGCCAACGCTAGGAATCACGACCTCTTTTTTTACGGCTCACCCGAGGAGATGATCACCGGCGAGATATCTCCGCCAGGCATATACCTCGATGCCTCCGAGGTGCTTGCGCGCCAGCTCCTCGCTTTCTGCCTCGACAGATGGGCCGTCAGCGGCATCGGGGACGCAGCTCTTCCACCAACGCTAAAGGAGGTCTTCGACAACCTGACTTCCCAGAACGCCTCGCGCTTCCCACGCTCCTTCCTTCGCTTCATGGAAGACAACGAGGCAGGCCTGCTCTCGGAGTTTCTCGAGCTATTCGGCGACGACATCACCCCGGAGACCCAGGACCGCATTGCCGAGCTAATGCGCGGTGGTGAGGAAGGCTCTCTCACCTGGAGGGTTTCGGAGGCGCTGCACGAGGAAGCGCAGCACCGCGAGCAGCTTCGGAAGAGGCACGCACGTTTGCTCCGGCTCATACGGAGTGCGGAGAAGAACCCTCTTCCGGAAGGGGAAAAACAAGAGGAGCGGGAGGACGAGCTGAAGCAGGAACGGGGCGCGATACGCTCCTTGATGAAGAGCCTGGAGAAGAAGCACACGCTCGAGATGCTCACCGACGCCGGCCTCATCCCAAACTATGCCTTTCCCGAAGCGCCGGTTCGGCTGAAGAGCATCATCTTCCGCAAGAAGAAGAACCCGAAGGCCAAGGAGAGGGCTTACGATAGCTGGACATACGAGTATGGCCGACCAGCGGCGGCGGCCATTGCCGAGCTTGCTCCGGAGAGCAGCTTTTACGCCCGAGGACGGCAGGTGCGGGTCGACCAGGTAGACCTGCACGAGAAGCCCGAGACTTGGCGCTTTTGCGACGCTTGCAGCTATACGGAGCGAGATCGAGCCGAGGGCAGCTCGCAGGGCTGCCCCATGTGCGGGAGCCCCGTGTGGGCCGACGCGGGGCAGACCCACCCCGTCCTCCGGCTACGTCAGGTATACTCCAACAGCTCAGACAGACAGAGCCGTCTCGCCGATGATAGGGACGAGAGAGTTCCTCGCTTCTTCCTGCGCCAGTTACACATCAACTTCAAGGACCATGACCGAGCTGGCGCCTGGCTCATCGACGACGAGTC
This sequence comes from Deltaproteobacteria bacterium, assembly GCA_007128675.1. Classification (GTDB taxonomy): domain Bacteria; phylum Myxococcota; class Myxococcia; order SLRQ01; family SLRQ01; genus SKWY01. The sequence goes on from SKWY01000359.1 coordinate 3,561, forward strand.
GCCCTTCGGCTTCGAACTCTTGGTTAAGGCGACCTTCCGCGAGATCAACTTTGGCGAGCACACCGACAACGGCCCCGACGTAAGCATCGGAGGCCGTGCGGCTGTGCGCCGGGGCTTCGTCATCTGTAAGTCCTGCGGCAAGGTGCAGCGGGACGGGCACGAGCCACTACACGCGCCATGGTGCGGGTCGAGAGACAAGGGGTCCGGCAAGGATCTCACATCATGCGTGTATCTCTATCGAGAGTTCGCGTCGGAGGCGCTGCGTCTCCTTCTCCCCATCGCCGAGTTCGGCACAAACAAGAAGCTTCAATCCTTCGACGCCGCCTTCCAGCTTGGGCTACGCGAGAAGTTCGGTGGGCGTGTCGACCATCTACGGACGGCGGTGGACTCCGAACCGGTGCCGGATGCTCCCATGCGCAAGCAGTTTCTGGTGCTATTCGATACCGTCCCGGGTGGCACCGGCTACCTTCGTGATCTTGTGCGCGACCCTCGAGGCTTGTTCGAAGTGCTGGAGCTTGCGATGAACCGCCTGAAGAGCTGCGCCTGCGCCTCGGATGAAGAACGAGACGGCTGCTACCGTTGCCTCTTCGCATACCGGCACAGCTACGACATGCCCGAGACCTCTCGCAAGGAGGCACTCGACGTCATCGGCGGCATTCTCGGCAGGCAAGAGAAGCTCACGAAGGTGAAGTCCATTGGTGATGTCAGTGTAAAAGGGCTCATCGAGAGCGTGCTCGAAGCGCGCTTCATCGAGGCATTGCGGAGGCTCGGAGACGAGCAGCGCACCTCCCGGCTGGAGAAGTCGATGGTTCGGGGCAAGCCCGGCTACACGTGGCGTCTTGGTGACAGGACCTGGTTCATCGAACCCCAACGCGAGATTTCGGTACGAGGCGACAGCGTCGGCGTCCCGATGCGCATAGATTTCGTGCTGGAACCGGGCCCCGAGGCACGTCGCGAGGGTGAGCGTGAAGTAGCGGTCTTCTTGGATGGCTGGCAGTATCACAAGGATCGCATCGGCCTCGACATGCTCCAACGAATGGCGCTTCTCGCGAGCGACCGCTTCGACGTCTGGTCCCTGACCTGGGACGACATCGAGCCGGCGGCCGAGGGCAAACCAGATTATCAACCGCCCGAGCCCCTGCTGCCGGAGCCGTCCGCGGTGGCCGGTATCTCGGGCCGGCTGAAAGGCCTCGAACGATGGTTGACCGAGCCATCGTTCAAAGTCTTTGCCGCGAGGATAGCCGGGGATATTTCTCGGGCAAAGTGGCGTCAACTCGGTTATCTCACCCTCTTCAGCCAGCTCCAAGAGCTTTCAGAGACATGCGTCGATGAAAGCTCCGAGGTGATCGACCGCCTCGCCCCTGAAGCAGCCAAGGTTTGGCTGCGGGCGCCGCTAGCGGCAGGTAACGCCGGGCGGCTGTGGATGCCCGAGCCTGACCGGCCTTGCACGCTCCTACTCGCCGTGGACAAGGCGGATGCACGGGCGGACTTCGCATCGCTGGACGGCAAGTCTACCGGCACACCGCGGCGCGAGACCGCTCTTCGCATCCTTGCCTGTCTCCACGACGAGGTTGTGCGAGACGAGAGGTCACTTCGAGATACGTGGCGCAGGTTCCTCTGGCTTTCCAACCTCGTTCAGGCTTTGTCGAGGCCGTGGCTAGTAACCGACCGCGGCCGCGATACTCTCGACTTCTTGCCTCTGGCGATGCTTTATGATCCTCACCCGGCGCATGGTGTTGCCCACGGACCCTGGTCGGAGGTGCTCGAAGAGATCTCCGGGGACTACAGACCGCTGGTCGATACACTTATGACCCGTGGCATTCGGCCACCCGAGGTAGGCATGGAGCTTCCTGATGAGCACGGCCGGGCCACTGAGGCCGAGGCCGAACTGGCGTGGTCCGACGAAGAGGTGGCCGTACTGGAACCCGACCAGAAGGAGCGTTGCTCCAACGTATGCAGTGGCTGGCGCTTATTCGTCCGAGAGGAGGTCGAGGCGAAGCCCGACGTTCTCATCGAGGCCATCGAGAAGGCATGAACGCCTATTTGAAGAAAGGGAGCTGAATGGCAGCCCTCGAACGAACATTCAGAGTCGCAATCTTCGATCAGTTCTTGGACAGCTTTGCGCGAATTCCACGCGCCCAACAGAAAAAGGTCAACAAGTTTCTACGCAACTTTCGTGAGAACCCGACGGCACCATCGATCAACTACGAAAAGATTGCGTCTTTCACCGATCCAAAGCTTCGAACTGTGCGCATCGACGGTGGCTATCGAGCAGTAATCCTCAAGCCTGACAAGGGCAACGTCTTCGTGCTGCTATGGGTCGACAATCACGACGAGGCTATGGCGTGGGCCCGCAACAAGAGGGTCGAGGTCCATCCCGAGACGGGAGGCTTGCAGGTCTTTACGGCAGATGCCGAAGCGACTCCGGATAGGAAGGTGAAGCGAGTTGACGAACACCGGCTGAAGGCGCATGGCGATGAGGAGCGGTCTTGGGACAAAGTCAAGGGATCGGATGCTTCGCGGCTAGAGCCCAGCTCGAAAGAGCCACCCGAGATGCTTCGGCCGCTCTTCGCGGACCTGCCCGAGGAGCAGATACTGGCGCTTGGCGTACCC
>SKWY01000337.1 GCA_007128675.1 Deltaproteobacteria bacterium
GCATGGCAACAGGTCTCGTATGTGGTATGCGAACCCAGAATTGAGGCGGCGGCTGACGGACAACCAGAAAGGACAGGACCATGAGTGACGACGTTAAAAAGGCCGACGGCGTATCAGTCGTCGCCTCCAATGACTTGTTCGGCAGTCCGCTTGCCGAGGTGAAGGACGCCGATCAACTCCGCGAAATGGCGGACAAAATGTGGAGCCTGCTTGACGACATCGACACGGCCAGCGACCAGATCAAACCGGCCAACGAAACCGGATACCGTCGCTTCTACGAGTACGCCATGAAGAAGGCCGAAGCCCGTCACGCGATCATCACGAGCGACGGCTTGCTCGGCGAAGCCTTCGCGCTGCATTGTGTCTGTCGCCCGCAGTCGTAGGAGGTGGTGGCCAGGCTCCAAGTCGTCGATGAGATGAGGAGAGACGCAGCTCTCAAAGGAGCCGCGCCGCAGAGACCCCGCGCTATCCTCCCAGTCCAGAGCGCACTCGAGTTGGCAGTCGCTCTTGGTGCACTCGAACTCGAGTAGCGCCCATCGTTCGCTTGTTTCTTCGGGTGGAGCCGCCGTGATCTCGATGCCCGGCAGGATGGTGTCCACAGCCCAGTCCCAAGAAGAAGGCTCGCTCTCGTTACCTTCGTTGTCCCTGGCAACGACTGTGAACGTGTAGGAATCGTCCTTCAGCCCGGAGTAAGTAACCCCGGGCTCGCAGGGGGTCTTGCTCTTGACGACTCCGATCGCAGCTCCAGTCACGACGCAGGTGAAGCGACAGTCGTCCTTTGAGCACCCGAAGTCGAAGCTTGCAACGGTTTCGCTGGTGGGGCTGGAGGGACCGGAAAGTCCCTCTATCAGAAGCACCTCGAGGTTCGGCGCCCGTGAGGTGGGGTCTTCGGATTGGGTGTCGTCCCCGCCTTCCACGTCGTAATCCCTCTGTCCGCTGACCGGGTAGCCATGGAACCGAGCTTCTGACGAAGCTCCGGTAAAGGCTGTTGGTGAAGACGGGTTCTCACTCTCTTGGGTGCATGCCGCCAGGCTGAATACAAGGGCCAAGAGGCTCAAACAAACAGGACCTGGGGTTTGTATCTGCCGGCTCCTGCCTCGGATTATCCACATGAAGCGTGCTCCTCTGAGGATGGGCTCTCGAAATCTCCGCACTCTCGCGCTGCACAATAGATGCCGGGCCAAAGAGGGGCAAAAGCCCGTGTCTTTAGAGAGATAATCTCGGAGGAGCTATGCTCATGGGGGTCTAACCAACCCCCCGGGGCCTTGGTGACCTGTCCGGTCGGCACCTCTTCGTGCAACGGGGCCAGGTTCGCTCGAGACGGCCAAGTCTCGAGGGTTTTCGGAAGCATCGATGCCGCTGGCTGTTAGGGCCCTATGCCCAAGCTGCGGAAAAGCCGCAGTGACGTTGTGGCCCCATTCGCTTCCCGCTGATAGATCGGGCTATCCATGAATAGAAAACCGACACGACCACAGCTCGTCATTATCTCTCTCCTACTGAAGGCGGGAGCCCTGCTGCCCGCGTTCGCCGCTTCTCCGAGTCATGCCGCGGGCACCGGCGATGCCGGTTTGCATGGGGAGCCGCCCCTCTACTCCGATGTAGAGATGCGTCGCTTGGGCGCAATGCTCGAGGAGGATATCGAGGAGCCGGCGGCCTTGCTGCACCTGGCCGATCTCGGCTCGATCATGGAAGATGTCACTGACCTTGCCGAGCTTCGCTCCATTTTTGCAAAGGCGGCCCTGGATCGCCGGGCCCATCCCGAGGTGCGAGCTTACTCGAGGTGGCTGGCCGCGAGGACCGAGTGGCGCCGCGGGCGGATTCCAAGGGCCAATGCCTGGGTGGAGCCCCTTGGCATCGTCAGCAAGCTCTGGTTCATTGGGCCCTTCGATAATGAAGGAGGCAGCGGGTTCGATGTGGAGTGGCCACCCGAGGCTGATGAGCTAGCCGGTAGACCCGTGGATCCAGAGGCGGCATACCCAGGGAAGGATGGGCCTGTTTCGTGGCGCCCCCTACCTGACGTCTTCCCTCTTGGACGGGTGAATCTCTCTTCGCTAGTGGATCCGGGAAACGAGGTGGTCGTCTATCTTCGTGCCGTCATCGAAAGCAAGGAAGCGCAGCCAGCGGCTCTTCGTATGGGGATGCCGGGTGCCACCAAGGCTTGGCTCAATGGAGATGAGGTCTTCAACTCCAGAGCCGATCACCCGGCACGCTTCGACCAGCATGCCGTTCCTCTTGTGTTGGAAAGAGGAGCCAACGTTCTGCTCCTCAAGCTGACGCAGCGTCAGGGGGGGCTCGGCTTCTACCTTAGGCTCACCGATGCCACTGGCGCGCCTCTGACGGGCATAGAGATTGTCTCTCCCGATGCTCCCCGTTCTACCGTAGCTCGGTCGGCCAGGGCCCAGGTCCCGCCGGTGGTCGACACCGTGCTGAAGGCTCTGGCGAAGGAAGCCGAGGATGACCCCGCCGACTTCGAGGCCATCGCGCGGTTGGCTCGCGTGCTTGCTCTTCGCCACCCCTTCGATAGGTCCGATAGAAAGAGCCTCGAGGTCGCAAAGGAGGCGTTAGGGGCGGCCCTCGCATCGCGTGACGAGGCTTCCCCGCAAACCTCCGCCCTTCCGTCCCCTCCTGTCGCCTCGGATCGAGAGCTTGCGAACCTTCACTATCTGGTCGCGGGATTCGAGGACGATCATAATCGTCGAAGGCTCGCGATGGAGAAGGCGCTCGAGCTCGATCCCGATCATCATCGGGCACGGCTCGAGCTAGGCCTCCATCATCTTGGCCGGGGCGATGGGAGAGCGGCGCTTCCTCATTTGCGGCGAGTCGTAAGGGAGGTGCCCGGGCACGTTCGAGCCGTTCTGGCGCTCGCGGACGCCGAGGCTACCACCGGCTTCCCGGAGTTCGAGCGAAGGCGAGTGTCGGCGCTGGCAAAGAGCCATCCCAGGTGCGCAACCGTAATCATGCGGGAGGCCTCCATGGCCATGGAGGATGGAAGATCGAGCATTGCGGCCAACAGGCTGCGCGTTGGCGTGGGTCTCTACCCTGCGGATCTCGCTCTTCGCGGGGCCCTTACGTCCACTCTATTGGATCTGGGACGTTTGGAAGAGGCGGTGGAGACCATGGCGGAGGGCATCCGTTTCGAACCCTACACTGTTTTTGGGCGGCTCGCGCTCGCCGATCTTCTTTCCACCAACGGCCGAAACAAGGAGGCCGAAGAGCGTTACGAAGAGGCCGCGAAGCTGAACCCCGAGCTGGCCGATGTTCATCTTCGCAGGGCGCTGCACCACCTTAGGCATGGTTTTCAACCTGCTGCCCTGGAACACTTGGAAAAGGCCTTTGCTCGCAGGCCACAGGACCCCCGCATCTCCGAGCTGCGAAGGCTGCTCGCCGAGGATGTGGACGACTTCGCCGCGGAGTTTCTAGTCGATGCGCGGGAGCTGGCACCCGCCTCATGGGCCAGCGACGAGCACGAGAACGAGGATGTGGTCACGCTCGCCGAGGTTACGGCCGTCGAGGTGCACCCAAGTGGCCTGTCGACGAGGGTTCATCAGGAGGTGCAGCATGTGAAGACCGCCCGAGGTGTGGAAAGAATGCGGACGCGATCGGTGAACTACACGCCTGGAGACCAGATCTTGCGGGTGGAGCAGGCAAGGGTCATTCGGCCCGACGGCTCGGTGCTTCAGGCTAGGGGCGAGCATGAGCGAAGCCTCTCCGAGCCGTGGGCGCGCCTCTATTTCGATCAGCGAGCCCGAGTTCTTTCCTTCCCGGATCTTGCGCCGGGAGACGTGGTGGAGCTGGTCTGGAGGCGAGAGGACGTCTCCTTCGTGAACATGTTTGGTGATTACTTCGGTGACATCACTCCATTCCAGTCGTCCGCACCGATCCTGCGAAGATCCTACGTTCTCTTGGCGCCCTCCGACAGGCAGCTCTACTTCAACGAGATCGATCTTCCAGGTGTCGAGCACACCGATGACTCGACCGCGGATGGAAGGCGCCTCTTGCGCTGGACGGCCACGGACATAGAGAGAATCATCCCCGAGGCGGGTATGCCGGGATGGTCGGAGCTTGCGGCCTTTCTTCATGTCTCTACCTATGAGAGCTGGCAAGAGGTCGCGGGATGGTGGTGGCGACTCATAGAGGACCAGCTTCGACCGACCCAGACCCTCGTATCGCTGGCGAGGGATCTCGTGGCGGATCTTCCGGAAGATGACGTCCTTGGTCGTGTGGCCGCCATACACAACCATGTGGTGACCCAGACCCGATACGTCGGCCTCGAGTTCGGCATCCACGGCTACAAGCCATACCGAGTCGATCAGGTCCACCAAAGACGTTTTGGGGACTGCAAGGACAAGGCCGCCCTGATGCACGCTCTGCTCGGTGCCGTGGGCATCGAATCGCAGATGGTGATTCTTCGAATGCGCAATCTCGGTCGCATTCCAGACTATCCGGCTTCGCTGGCCGCCTTCAATCATGCGATCCTCTACGTCCCAGAGCTCGAGCTATGGCTGGACGGCACGGCGGAGTTCGCCGGAACGAGCGAGCTGCCGAGGCAGGATCATGATGCCTCGGCTCTGATAGTGGACCATGAGGATCTCGAGCGCTCTTGGTTTGGTCATGTGCCGGGGCCGTCTCCCTCGGATAATGTGTCCGAAACCGAGCTTTCCCTGACCCTCTCGTCAGACGGCTCGGCAACGGGCGAGGGCAGCTTCGAGGTCAGGGGCACAGCTGCTCCAAGCTATAGGCGGGCTTATCAGGCGGCCGAAAGAAGAAGGCATATGTACGAGCAGGAGTGGGCCCGGGCCCATCCGGGTGTGGAGCTGCTCGATCTTCGGATGGAGGGCCTAGATGATCTCGAGCGCCCCGTCACGACGTCGTTCTCCCTGTTGTTGCCGAGGTTCGCAAGAGAGGGTGATGGACGCCTGGTGTTTCGGCCGCTTGGGGAAGGGCGAGGCTATGGAGAGCGCTTTGCTTCGCTTTCGAGTAGACGCCACGATTTGATTATCGCCTTTCCTTTCGTGACCCGGCATCGCATCGAGGTGGCCATCCCCGATGGTTTCGCCATCTTGGAGCTGCCGGAAAACGCGAGCATGGAGTCCAGTCATGCTCGTCTTCAGGCGGATTACCGTTTGGACGAGGATTCGATTGTGATCGACATCGAGATCGCGATTACTTCTTCCCGCATTCCCGCCTCCGACTACTCTGATTTCCGGGCGCTTCTGGGCCGGATTGATAGGGCGCTTTCAAGAGAAATAAGGCTAGGGAAAGTAGTTGCCACGGATGCTCGGTCCCTGCCCGAATCGGGTGAGGCCGTGGTGCTTTCACCATGAAGCGAGACGAATCAGCCCATACCCATTTGTTGGCCAACGGCAAAGAGAATCCGGCCCTCGAGGTTTCGATGAGTAGAGCTTTTTGTAGCAGGTCTTCACGCCCACATTCGTTTGGACTACTTGGCGCCGCGCTCTTCCTTGGAAGGGCGCCCGTGAATTATCGCAGCAAGAAGCGTCATATCGCTCGGGGGGTCTCGGTGGCCGCGATCGCCTTTCTTGTGGCAACCCTCGTTGCCTGTGCGGCTCGTCCCGTGCTGCCTCCAACCGAGCCGCTCGAGATTGAACATGCCTCCAGGAGTGCTCGCGCGCTAGCTCGAGATCTTGCCGCCAAGCCGAATCCGACGGCATGGGAGCTTGCGTTCTCGGGTTGGCTGGCTTGGATGCACGAGGGCGATGTGGATCTTGCCATCGAGCGTTTCGAGAAGGCTTTGGATATCGACTCCCAAAACGCCCTTGCCCATTTTGGTCTCGCCGAGGTCGCGAGCGCTCGTTTGGATGAGCAGACGGCGGCGAGGCACCTTCTTTCCCTTCTCTCCGACACGCCAGGCGATCCCCTTGCAGAGGTCGCCCTTGGCTCGCTTCGGTGGATTCTAGACTCCGACACCGATGTTGGCGATCAGAGCCTGGTCGTTCTGCGCCAGATAGAGGAGCACGAGGAGGCTCGGCCGGCTCTGCGAGTGGCGGCACGGGAGCTACTCGCCCATCGGCTCGAGGCACGTGGCGATGACGAGGCCTACACATCCTTGATAGCCGCTGGGGCTCCGGAACAATGGACCGTTTTCGGACCCTTCTCCAGATTCAGCGCGCTGGAGCCGGAGGCGGGAGAAGA
>SKWY01000522.1 GCA_007128675.1 Deltaproteobacteria bacterium
ACCTCTCCGACGAGCAACGCGACGGCGCCGCCTGCTCCCAAAAAGACCATCACCTGCCACAGCGGCCACGAAAGAGCGCCGGCGACGGCTCCCACCAAAAGGGGGAGCCAGAAGCCCTCTATCCCAATATGCACCCCTAGCAGGCGGCCCACCTCGAGACCAAACGCAACGGCGAATCCGGCGACCAATACTCGAAAGAGCCACTTGCCAAAAAACAGATAGGCGGCCCCCACGACAAGAAGAACCAGGCCGGTCAGGGGAGATGCTTCAGCCAAGGCCGCGATGAGTCGATCCATGACAGATGCACCGCCGCCTTCGCCCACCGGTCAGCCTCGCCCAAGGACGAACACAATCAAGAGGATTACCCAAAGAACCACCCCGCCGCCGGCGAAAAGGAGCGCGACCGGATCGTAGGCAAGCCGCTTCTTGAGAAGCAAGGCGGCCTCCTTCGCCTCCAGTGAAGCCTCCGTCTCATTCAAGATCGAACGAGCCAATGACAAAACGCAGCGATTGTCGCCGTCGGCCTCGGCCGCTAGGAGCCTGTCCAGCGCCGGATCCTTGGTCTGCCTGCCTTTTCTCTCCCTGCTTCCGCCATCCGGGGAGGCCTTCGTCTTCTTTTTTTTACCCTTGGCCATTTCGAGTGTTTCTCCGAGCTTGTAGCCCTTATAACCCTCTCGCAGTTGCAGGCCAAGCACTGGACATGCTAGGCGACGGAAGACGGTTTGTCGGGCTGACCTAAACGACAGCCACTAACTGAACCATTTGGAGATGGAAATCATGGCAGACGAGACGAAGAAGGATCCCGGAAGCGAGAAGCCTGCGGATGGCCCCGAGACGGCCAAGGAGCCAAGCGAGATGGTCATCTGCGCCGTCAGCAAGCAGGAGGTGCCCCTGGATGAGACGATAGAGCTCGAACGAAAGAAGGGAGAGAAGCTGCGTATTCACTCCCGCTTCAAGAAGTTCTAGCATCGGCCCGCCGTGCGTGGTCCCTAGGTTCGACTAATCAGACCTATCGGCGCCGCTCGTCCCATGCAAAGATCGGCTTGGCCCATTCCCCAAGGGAATTCGGCCCATTTCACATTGGTTGCAGACATGTTCGAAGGGCGTTGGCACCCATGCTAGGCACTATTGGGCATTGTCTCGCTCGCTTTTGGAGAGTACGAAGAAACGAGCTAATGGGCGCCTCGAAAGAGGAGCCCGAAAGGCAGTTGATTCGTGTCTAACGGTGAATCCGACAAGATCGGCGCAATGCGGCGAAGAGAGTTCCTTCGACTGGCGCTCGGCTCCGCCGCTGCCTTGGCTCTTCCAGGGGGAGCTGCTCGCACCGCTCTGGCCATGACGGCGCGCGCCAACAACATGATCTTTGCGCTGGTGGACCATGGCCCGGGAGCCAACCCTCGTCCCACCGCGCTTCGTAGAATGGCGTGGGAGCTCACGCGGCGCACCAGCATTGCCGCCGAGCTGGAATCGGTGCTCATCCGACCCGAGGATCCCAGGCTCTTCTATCATCCCTTTCTGGTCCTCGCCGGCGAGGATGGATTCCCCCTTCCCGGCGATGCCGGCCTATCGAACCTACGACGTCACCTGACCTACGGAGGAATGCTTCTCGTCGACAGCACGGAGGGCGGCGAGGGCTCTCCCTTCGACCGCTCGGTTAGATCCCTGCTCGAAAAGGTACTGCCCGGCCGTCCGCTCCGGCCAATACCCAGAGACCATGTGATCTACAAGTCCTTCTACTTGCTCGACGGCCCTTCTGGCCGCATCATTCGGCAGCCCTATCTAGCGGGCGTCCAGATTGACGATCGCTTCGGCGTGATCTACAGCCTCAACGACCTTCTGGGGGCCTGGGCCAGAGACGACCTGGGAATGTGGGAGCTCGAGGTCGAGCAGCGTCAACGAGAAATGGCGTTTCGCCTGGGTGTCAATCTGGCGATGTACTCGATGTGTCTCGACTACAAGGATGACCAGGTCCATATCCCCTTCATCTTGAAGCGGCGGCGGAGCTAGAGACGTGCAGCGGCTTTTGGAGCAGCACCCAGAGTTCAACGACTGGAAGCTTGCGGCGCTCACACCTCTGCCGGCCTGGCTGCTGCTGCTCCTCGTATTGGCGCTGCTAAGCGCGATCGTGGTCGCGGCCATGGGCCTCAAATCCGAGCCCCGTCGCGGCCGGCGGATGCTCCTTACTACATTGCGCTGCCTAGCGGTCGTATGCGCCCTATTCCTGGTTCTGGAGCCGGCGATCCAGCTCCTTCAGGTGCACCGAGTGAAGAACCGGGTAGCGGTCCTCTTGGACACCTCGGCCAGCATGTCCCTACCAACTGGAGACAATGGCGACACCAGGCTCGAGATAGCCCAGAACCTCCTGGAGGCGAACGATGCCTGGTTCGCTCGCAAGGCCGACCGATTCGTGTTCGAGTTCGCAACCTTCGACTCCGGCACCTACCCGTCTGCTCGCACAAGGCTAATCGAGGTGGAGGAAGCCGAGGGCGAGAAGACGGACATTTTGGGCGCGCTTCGGGAGACAGCCGCTGCCACTAGTGGTAGCGGAAGGCGGCTTGCGGGAGTTTTGCTACTCAGCGACGGGGTGGACACGGAGAGCCTTGCTTCCGGCTTGACGCCCGATGCTCGCCATGAACTGGAGCAACTGGGCGCTCCCGTTCACTCCTTCGCTGCTGGAGGCGCCGGCGACCTCAAGGATATCGCGATAACCCGGGTCGTCTCGGACGACTTCGCTTTCGTTAGGAGCGCCGTCGAAGTCGACGTCTTCGTGCGCTCTCGAGGATATCCCAGCCAACGTGTTCCCATCGTCCTTCGCCGAGAGGGCCGGGTACTCTCCACCAAGTCCGTCCTCCTCGAGCCGGGTGAAGAGAGCAAGGTATCCTTTCGTTTCACGCCCGATACCACCGGCAAGTTCGTCTACAGCGTCGAAGTCCCGGTCCTCCAAGACGAAGCGGTTGTCACCAACAACCGCCGTTCCTTCGTGCTCAAGGTGATACGCGACAGAGTACGAGTGCTACAGGTGGCCGGGCGCCCGTCCTGGGACCAGAGGTTTCTACGGGGATTGTTGAAGAAGGACCCAAACATCGATCTCATCAGCTTCTTCATTCTTAGAACACCGGACAACACCCGCCACGAAAGACAACCGCACAACAGCGAGCTATCCCTGATCCCCTTTCCTACTCACGAGCTTTTCACGCAAGAGCTTGGCACATTCGATCTCGTCATCTTCCAGAACTTCGATTACATGCCCTACCAGATGGCACAGTACCTAGGAAACGTAAGGCGTTACGTCGAGGACGGCGGCTCCTTCGTGATGATTGGAGGAGAGAAGAGCTTCTCGGAGGGCAGGTACCAGGGGACTTACGTCGAGGATATTCTACCCGTAGAGCTGTTGCCGGCACGATCGGGCACCGTGGAGAGGGAGGAGTTCTCTTTACGGCTCACCGAGCAAGGGCGCCTTCATCCGATAACGCAGGTCAGCGGAGCCGAGGAAAGCCTGGAACGAGTCTTCGGGCGCCTGCCGGACATGCCCGGATTCAATCGAGTGAGGCGAGTCCACGAGAACGCTCAGGTTCTAATCGAGCATCCCTTTCGGCGCGACGAAGGTCACAACGCTCCGATCGTGGCTGTTCGGGAGGTCGAGCGAGGTCGAAGCATGGCCGTCCTGACCGACAGCACATGGTTCTGGTCATTCCCGGCGGCGGGAGCCGAAGGTGACCGCCGTGTCTACGACCGCTTCTGGACGAACGCCATGAGGTGGCTCGTACGTGATCCGGACCTGACGCATGTCAGAGTCAGACCCATCAAGGAGGTCTTCGAGCCAAACGAGACGCCTGTCCTGGAGGTGGAGGTCAGAGACCGTGACTACGGGCCGGCCGCCGGCGCGGCCGTAAGCTTGGATCTATTCCCGGGAGGTGAACAGGAGAGGATCGCCAGGTACGACGGCGTCACCAACGATGAGGGGATCTCAATCATCGAGCTCGATGCGGCGGACACGGAGAGTGGTGGTCCCTTCAAGGTGGTGGCGGAGGCTTTTGCAAAGAGCGGAGGCCTATCCCTTGGACGGGAAGAAGCAGCGTTCGTGGTGAACGAGACAAGCGCACAGCTCGTGGATCCCGCGCCACGCGTGCAGCTTCTTCGCTCCATCTCACAAGCAACGGGAGGCTCGTTTCACGAGCTCCCGATGAGCGCCATCCCGAACCTCTCCTTCGTCGACCCCGATGTCGTCGAGGTGGGCCGCAAGCAGAACCATGAGATCTGGAGCTGGTGGGGCTGGCTCATTCTCCTCATCGGCGCGATAGGCACGGAATGGGCCCTACGCAGGAGATGGGGCCACCTATAGCCAGGAAGCCGGGCAGGTAAGGCCATCGTGCCGCCGACCTGGGCCTCGTCCCATGCTCACGCACGCGGGCTGGCGGGAAGACGAGAGGCTATGAAGTCGAGCACCTCATTCTCCAGGCTCACGCCATCGAGCCTTCCTATTTCCTGTATACCGGTTGGGCTGGTGACGTTGACCTCCGTGAGCTTGCCGCCGATCACGTCAATGCCTACGAAGTGCAGCCCGTGCGCGCGAAGGTGAGGAGCGAGATCTTTACAGATCCTCATGTCATGCTCATCGAGTCGAGCCTGTTTCGTGGTGGCGCCCACGTGGATATTACCGCGATGCTCGCCACTAGCGGGAACGCGGAGCACGGCCCCCAAAGGACGACCGTCGAGTATCAGAATCCGCTTGTCACCCTCTCTTGCCTCGGGAAGGTAAGCCTGGGCGACGACCAGGTCTCGCCCCTCCCGGGTCGAGACCTCGAGAATAGCAGACCTATTCTTGTCATCGCTTCTGACCACGAAGACGCCATACCCTCCCATCCAGTCGATGGGCTTGACCACCATGGCCCCCCCCATCTTCTCCAGGAATAGCTCTAATCGCCCCATGTCCCTCGTAACGATTTGAGGCGGCGTAAGCTCTGGCAGACGCAGCGTGAAGAGCTTCTCACTGGCCTCACGAATGCCTCTTGGTTCGTTCATGACGAAAGTTCGCGAGGGGTCCACCGAGTCGAGAAGCCAAGTCAGCTTGACGTAATCCAGATCGAAGGGTGGATCGCTCCGCACCAAGACGGCGTCATGATCCTCGAGTTGTCCCTCCTCGGGAGCAGCCAGCGATATGTGCTCCGGTTTAGGCTTTCGAGCCACCCGAGCCCGGTGCCAGCGACAGAAGGTTCGGCCTCCCTCATGCCAGAGCCACTCTCGTCTCGTATGGGCTACACGAAAGCCTCGCTCCTGCGCCGCCAACATGATCGAGAAGGTCGTATCTCGATCGATATCCACTCTATCCGGCGGATCCATGATGAAGAGAAGACGCACGACGCTCACCTATTCTTTTCCGGCGCGGTCACTGCCTTGAACCTTCTTAGGTCGACATACAGCCTTGTTCCAGCAACCACCGCGACAGGTACGAAGATGAAGTTCAAGAACGGGATTAGGAGAAACAGGAAGACCGCGATCCCAAAGCCCAAGGAGAGCACCAGGTTCTTACGCACGATCCGAGGTGTCTCCATGAAGCCGTGGCCATGCCTCGAGAAGGAGAAGTCGAGGTTCTGGATGGTAAGCCAGAGCACGGTCCAGGTCCACGCCACAATGGGGTATACGAGCTGACCCACCAGGGGCACCAGCAGAAAGGCGAGCACCAGTAGGTGGACGAGCAACAGAAAACCTATCTTCTTCAGCTCGTTGAGCAAGGCAGAGGGAAGAGCCCTCAAGAAGTCCTTGATTCGACCCTTGGAGACCTTCTGCCCAGTCTCGACCTCTTCGCTTCGACGCGAGAGAGCCTTGCTGAAAGGAGACGAAACGAGGTTGGGCAAGGTCACCGCGCAAAGAGCGAAGACGAGAAGCAGAATCAAGACATGTAGGGGATACCAGAGCAATAGCCAAAACCAATCCTCGGGGCGAGTCCACAGAAGCTCAGTAATCGAGTGTCCCCACGTGAAGAGAGCGGCGACAATCAAGACCAATGCGCATGCGGTTATGAGCACCGGCAATGCCGCGTAGGTCCAAAGCACAGGATGTCGCAGCATGTATCCGATCGTGGAGAACGGATAGAAGAACCCTCGCGCGAAGCGCTCGGCGGCCGCACC
>SKWY01000469.1 GCA_007128675.1 Deltaproteobacteria bacterium
ATCTTCTTGGCTACATCCTTGGTGACAAGCTTTATTATGGAATGATTAGAGGGCGCATCACGAAGTCCGAGGTGCGCGAGCTATTCGCCGACCCCCTGGAGGAAGAGGGAGCAGCATTTCACTGCTACTTCTTTCTTGCCGCCAAGGTTGGACGAATCAGGGTTCCACGAAGAAGCTAGCCCCCGTGAAAACGTTGCCGGACGTGCTGCGAATCCAACGATCCCCAGGCGATTGGCTAGCCGGGCTCTCTCCCGCCGCAGCAAAGAGAGACTAAACGCCCGGAGCAACGCAGCCGAAAATCATCCACACATGGAAGCTCAAATGCCCTCGTCTCGATGGGAATCGCCGGCGACTCTCATCGACCTTGCGAGCCTTCTCCCCGCATAGGACAAGAGATCGCCCAAGACGTCCTGAAGAGCGGCATCACTCTCCAACAAGACGGGGGCCTCCTCCGCCCGAATTACCTCGGCCCGAACACGGTTGATCCGCTCCCGGGTTCGCCAAACCACGCGCTCTCTACGGTCGAGGCGAATGAGGCGGGCGTTAATGCGGAGGACCCCTCCCAGATGTTCGGAATTTGCCCGTAGCCCCCAATCGGTGATGTTGATCTCGAGGACGGCGTCCACCCCTATGGAGCTGAGCCGGTCGTATCGGGGGTTCTCTTCTTTTGCCAGCAAGGAGCCCAAAGCGCTTGCGACCTGCAAGGAAGGAACTACCTCGAAGCGTGCTGGCTTGGCTAGTGCATCTACCCAAGCCTGCCGCAGTGACTCCTCGAAAGCGTAAGGAGGAAACATGCGCTGAAGTCTCTCGGCAAGCAAGCTCTCCAGACGCTCGGCCCCTTCAGGGTCGACAGGCATGGCCCTCGCAACATCGATCGAAGCCTCATCATGCACCCGCACGATCACCGCCAAATGATCGACCGAGGCCATCCGATGGGCCGCCGAGCGGGGAATACACGAGCTGGAAAGGAAAAAGGATACCAAAAGAAAAGCTGTCAGGAAGCCTATCCCGCCTCGTAGAGGCATTCCTCGAAAGGTCTTGTGCCCGGCATTCCTACCCCTTGGAGTTCCAATCGATTCTCCCATTTTCGACACCCTCGCTACTTTCGTGTGCATGGTCTCCAGCTCACCATCATAATCGTCTCGCGGCTCACGAGATCCGCGTGGGGCGAGCATACCGGAAAAGGGGCCGTCGGTGCTCTTCAAACGACGGCCCCGAAAGGAGCGTCACGCACTAAGGCAGACTACTTGCGCACCTTTGCAAGGTAGGCATCACGATCGATTAGCTTCTGCTCGACGAGGAGCTCGACCAAGCCACGTAGAGCTCTTACCTGTGCCGTCACGGTACCATCCAAACGTTGGACGGCGGCCATCAGCTCTTCGTTGGATATGGACTCTACCTTGGCGCTGGAGCCAGCTGGCGAGGCCTTTGACTCGTCCGATTCATCGAGGGAGTACGTCTCCTCGGATGCACCCAGGCCATACTTACTGGGCTCCAACGTGCTCGAAGTAACCGTCGCTTCTCCGTAATAGTAGCGCCTAATTGCTCGATCGATGCTGCTGGCCGCCGCGACCACGGGCTCGACCTTCAAGTTCGTCCTGAACGCAACGGCATCCAGTGCCTGGTAGTTCGTCGGATCCGAGGTGGCAACGCGGAGAACTCGCCTCTCCGTGTCCTTTCCCAAGGGAAGGACACCGTAACGTTCACACACGTCAACCCCGAGAAAGCTCGTCACATGAGAAGGGATTTCTTCCTTTGCAAGATCTACCTCGGGGAGACCAAGCTGCCTGGAAAGGGCCTTGACCATGAGTGTCTCGGTGAGAAAACCCATGTCGACAAGGATAGTGCCTAGCTTGCCCCCCCATTTCCGCTGCTCGGCGAGCGCGGCGTTGAGCCGTGTTTCGTCGAGCACCCCCGCGGCAACGAGGAGTTCTCCAAGCCTCATTCGGCGACGCTGTGCAGTAGCCATCGAAGATCCTAGAAGAAGAGTTTGCTGACCGCCTCACAGTAGATCGTCCAGTGGCCTCACGCAAGACAGCCGCAACGCGGAGTCAACTGGCCGCGGCCTGCCTGACCGTTGCCTCGAAATCGCTCCTGACCGCCTCCAGCCATGGATCTGCAACACCCTCGCCTCGCAAGTAACGCGCCGCGGCGGCACGGAGTTCCGGCCAATCGCTATGCAACAGCCTTCGAGCGAGCGCAACAAGCTCGTCCAGCGGAATGTCGTCCGGCGGATGCTCCAGCACGTATGCGGCACCGGGGGGATCAACCTGATTCAAATGCTCCAAGAGCTCGCGAGCGGCGACCTCGCCCCCGATACCAACAAGCGCCCTGACAGCCTCCGGGGCCAAGGCGCTGTCCAGAAACCCGGCAATGGCTTCCACGGACTTTTGGTCTCCGATTAGGGCAAGCCCCCTTATGATCTCTCGAAGTGCCTCCGGCTCTTCCCAGCGCGATGCCGCGAGCAGGAGAGGCTTGCCGTGACCGCTCCGCGCGAGTCTCGTTGCCATTAGGGCCAGAATCTCGGCATTCCGCCCTCCCTCGAAGGCCGTCGCCAAGAGAGAATCGGCCTCGGGAGAATCCAATGCCGCCAGGGCCTCTATCGCAGCGCGGCCAACCTTGGGCTCCGGGTGCTCGATTAGCGTTGCGAGCACCTCGAGAGAGCTCTCCTTGGCAAGCGAGGCCGCGGTGCGCGTCAAAGCTGCCAGCAGCTCTATCCGCTTGAAATGCACACCCGGAAGCAAGGTCACCCTGGCATGGGCCGGCTGCGCAAAGAGCGCTTCCCTATGGCGCGCGCGCATCTCCTCGGGATCAGCCTCGTCGTAGCCCTGGGTGGCGCGCCGATGGGCCTGCATCTCTGCCCTGTACGCCGCCACACGATTCATCAGTTCGTCGAACCGCTGTCGACGCCTATCCGTACCCATCAAGGATTCGATCTCGGCGTGATCCGCGCCATGATGATGCTGGGATGACAGATCGCTGCCGTCATCACCCCATCCGAAGCTGGCCGGCAGAGTCTTTCCAATCCACCTCTCACGGGCGATTTCGTCGGCCTGCTTCTCGGCTTTGAGGTCCTCGAGAATCCTCTCACCCAGATCCTTCATTCCCAGCTGGGTCGCAGCTCGCAGGGCCTCTATCCGGAGGCCCAAATCATCGTGGGTCACCAGCTCCTCGACGATACTTCGCTCTTCTTCGGAGGCGAGAGTGTCCTTTGCTTCCGCCACGATTATGAGGGCGTTTCGCAAGGACTCCTCGTTGCCTCCAAGGTCACTGGCGAGCCTGTCAGCCAAATCACACTCCGAGAGGTGGTAGCTCTCGACCAGCTCTCGGGTTGCCACTGCGAGAACCTGTGGATTGGTCGACTCCATCCCCAGCCTACAAAGGGCGCCTCGCACCTGTTCATCCCGATCGAGCCTCACAAGAGCCCTGATCGCGAACAGAGCCGTCTGCCCGTCCTCGGTTAGCGCCAACTCGGCCATGGCCCCGGCGGCCATGGGATCTCCAATTCTGCCGAGAGCGTCGATGACATCTCGTCGGAGGGCGGGATGCGGCTCCTCGAGCAACTCCAGTAAGGCAGGCACCGCTTCTCGCGTCCCCGTGTCTCCGAGGGCCGCGGCGGCCGCCGCGGCCACGGGTATGGAGGGATGCTGAAGGCTGGAAAGAAGAGCTGTTACCGCGTCGGCTCGTGCACAACGTCCCAGCTCGTGCAGTGCTCCTATTCGCTCCGCTTGGGATCCTCTCTCCAGGGCATCGAGGCTTCGCCGTAGTCGCCGCTCCGTCATCTCCTCCACGATCCGTCGCGGTGAAGCGCCAGCCGTGAGCAGGGCCTGCCCGATTATCGCTCGACCGGCACTGCCGGTCCTCGAGTATCCTAGCTCCAGATAGCGGCGAGCTTTCTCGTTCTTCGCCTCGGCAAGCGCACTTGCGACCGCTCTTTGCACATCCTCGTTGGGGTCCAAGAGAAGATCTCCGAGAAGGTCGATTACTTGTGGGTGATCCTTCCCCGATAGCGCCTTGGCCGAGGCCGCTCGAACAGTCGGGGTAATATCGCGAAGACCATAAAGGGTCAGGCTTCTTATGGCTTCGTCTCCGCCGATCTCTCCGAGCCGTTGCGCGGCGGCGGCCCTGACGAGAGGAGAGTCCGCCGAGCGAAGCTTCTCTTGGGCGGTCGCAAGATTATCGCCGCATCCAACGA
Organism: Deltaproteobacteria bacterium; assembly: GCA_007128675.1. Classification (GTDB taxonomy): domain Bacteria; phylum Myxococcota; class Myxococcia; order SLRQ01; family SLRQ01; genus SKWY01. The sequence goes on from SKWY01000469.1 coordinate 4,196, forward strand.
GACCGGCGCCCGCCAGAACGAGCAGAAAGACCGACACAACCCGAAAAGAACGCAGCTCAACGAAACAGCAAAGAGCACGATCAATGAGATTGCGGTTGCGATGCCCTGTTTCCTCTTCGTGTCTCATCGCTTTCCTCGGCCCCTGGAGCTGCCGGCCTCTCTGCCGAACGCCTCGCCGCAAGTATTATCGCGGATTATTCGTGCCGCGCCTACCTCTCCTTTGCGCATGCGGACTTTTGGGGGTTGAAGCACGAGGACGGCCGAGACCTTCCCCTTTGGCCGCGTTACGAAGCAAGGCCACCTCCGTTCGGGTGAGAACGCGTATGCCGCCCACCGGAAGGTCCTCGAGTTCCAGTTCTCCGTAGCGTACGCGACGCAGGCGCTGGACTGGATGCCCTATGCTCTCGAAGAGACGCTTGATGAGGTGATGGCGTCCTTCCGCGACCTCGACCCTCACCCACGTATTCCGGCGGGCTCGCCCCACTATGTCGACAGAGAGGGGCCGAGCCGGACCATCCTCCAGGCGAACTCCAGCGCGGAGTCGATCCAGCGCGGCCTCCGAGGGAACGCCCCGAACCTTTGCGTCATAGGTTCTCGTGACTCCGAACCTCGGATGGGTGAGCATGTGGGCCAGGTCCCCATCGTTGGTAAGCACCAAGAGGCCCTCAGCGTCGTAGTCAAGCCGTCCGACGGGATAGACTCTTTGAGAGATCGACTCTGTCAACTCCCCAACGCTCTTTCGGCCTTCCGGATCCTTGAGTGTGGTGACCACATTCGGCGGTTTGTTCAAGAGGTAGTAGACGAAAGCTTCAGGACGCAGCAGCTTGCCATCCAGCTCTATTCGACTATTAGCTGGATCCACTCGGGTCCCGAGTTCCGTGACGGTCCGTCCATCCACCTTTACCCTACCCTCGGCGATGAATGTCTCGGCCTGCCTGCGAGAGGCAACCCCGGCGCCGGCGAGCACCTTCTGCAGCCGCTCACCCTTCGGACGTTGCTTGGTCATCAGCTATGTCTTCTCCCAAAACCTCCGGAGTCTCACCTGTCGCTAGAGCCCGCGTCGAGCTGCGAACAGCTCCATCCGCCATCTTCACCGCCGAGTTCAGATCCTCGATCGCCATCTCATCGTCGGCTCGACTTTCATCGACTGAAGCGGAGAGCGCCTGATCTACGAGATCGGCAAGGCCTCTTTCCGTTCTCGCCTCCTCCGGGAAGCTCTCCTCGATTATTCGCTCGCTCTCCTCCGTCAGCTCGTGAAGCTCACGCAATGTGGGCAGGGAAGCGAGGTCCTTGAGGTTGAAGAACTCTAGGAAAGCTTTCGTCGTCGCGTAGATGAGCGGCCGGCCCGGCTCCTCCTTTTTACCGATGACCTGAACTATGCCGCGATCTAGGAGGGCCTTGAGGACGGCCCCGCAGTCGACACCGCGAACCTCCTCGATCTCGGGCCTTGTGACAGGCTGGCGGTAGGCAATGATGGCAAGTGTCTCCAGCGCCGGCCGGGTCAAGCGTTGTGGCTTCACCCGTAAGAACCTTCGAACTTCCTCGGCGTTCGTTGGACACGTCCGCAGCTGCCACCCCCCCGCCACCTCATGGAGTACCAGGCCGCTCACGCCTTCCCGAAAGCGTCCACCAATCTCCTCCATGGCTTCTCGAATGCGCCTAGGCTCGAGGCCCGTGGCATCCTGAATCGCACTCACGGTCAAAGGCCGATCGGCAATGAAAAGGAGAGACTCGCAGATAGTGCGAACCCTTGCCTCGGACATCGATGTAGCCCGTATCGCCAAACGAACCCTTGCGGCCTCCTCCGGGGAGATATCTTCCGCGAGAACGACCCCGACGTCCTCATGCTCTTCGATCCCTACAATCTCGTCCGACGAAGGCGTTGGGTCCTCG
>SKWY01000466.1 GCA_007128675.1 Deltaproteobacteria bacterium
CCCGATATCGACGTCAGAGACTTCGGCAAGAGAGTGCGAGCACTGTCGCCGTCGCAAAGGCAGGTGATCCTCGCCTTTCATGAAAGGAATGAACGGGGTCTTTCGTCTCTGGTTGGACCCGATGGATTCGACGCGGTCTTCGTTTGGAGTGGAGATGCCCGGATTATTCTCGCCATCATCAAGACCATGGAGGATAGGGCGAATATCGACTGGGACATCGCGGAGGCTGATGTCCGCGTCATTCTGCTCGTCGAGGAAACTCCCTCCCAGGCATCGACCTTTCTTTCGGCGCTCTATCCAGGCTTGATGCGGCAGTCTCAAGCTCTCTTCTCCGAAGGGCTCAACAGGGTTGAGAGGCTGATTAGAATGAGGACCAGACCCAAGGTGCTTCATGCATCCAACGAGAAGGAAGCTACGGCTCTCTTCGAAAAGTACCGTTCCAACCTGTTAGCGGTGATCAGCGAGATAGGTTTCGTTTCGGCAGGTAGGCACGACCCGGCTGCGGGAATCAATCTAGCAAAGAGGATTCGCGAAGAGTGTGGTGATCTGCCAGTGCTGCTTCAGTCAGGCTCGGAGGCGCAGCTCGATGAGGCGCGAAAGGTAGCCACGGTCACGGTGGATCGTAGCTCCCCAAATCTGGTCCGTGAGATACGCCGGTTCTTCTCTCATTATCTAGGCTTTGGCGACTTCGTATTCAGGATGCCCGATGGTACCGAGGTAGGGCGCGCCCGGAATACCAGGGAGCTTGCACGTGCTCTTTGGGATGTGCCCGCCGAGTCCTTAATGCACCATGTATCTAGCAACCACTTCTCCAATTGGTTGATGGCTCGATCCGAGTTCTCGCTTGCCAGACGGATCAAGCCTCATATGCCAGAGGACTTTTCCGAGCTACAAGAGACGAGAAAGCTCTTGATAGGAGAGCTGGGTTCTCTGCACAGGCGGCAGCGGATCGGAGTCATACGTGATGTGGATTCGACTTCCCTGGACGCCGACAGCCTTTTTCAAAGGATTGGCAGCGGCTCGTTGGGAGGCAAGGCGCGGGGCGTGGCCTTTCTCGACCAACTGCTCTCGGTCGACCATGTGGAGCCTTCCATCCACGGCCTCCAATTCAGGATACCCCGCAGCTTGGCGCTGACCACCGATGCTTTCCGGGAGTTCGTGGAAAAGAACAGCCTGGACGAGATACCCGCCAAGTCGCTCGAGGATTCGGATATTCTCGAGCGGTTCTTGAAGAGCGAACTGCCCGAATGGGTGGTCGATAGTCTCGAGGCTGTAGTCAGGCAGTCCGACCACCCGCTCGCCATACGTTCCTCCAGCTTGCTCGAGGACAACACGGTTCACCCCTTCGCGGGCATCTATAAGACGGCCATGTTGCCCAACCAGGGCCAGGACGAATCGAGTCGGCTCTGGGAGCTGGAGCAGGCGGTGAAGTACGTTTTCGCCAGCACCTACTTCCACAATGCACGCGCCTACATAGCGAACACCGCGCGCTCCATCGAGGAGGAAGCCATGGGCGTGCTGATACAGGAGCTCGTGGGCCGGCGATACAATGACCGCTTCTATCCGACCTTCTCGGGAATAGCCCGATCCCACAACTACTATCCTGTCGATCCACTGCGGGCCGAGGATGGCGTGGTGGAGCTGGTCTTGGGGCTTGGGAACATGGTCGTGGAAGGTGGCCGGACGGTGCGATTTTCGCCCAGGCATCCAAACAACATTCCCGGTTTTGGAAAACCGAAGCAGATGCTCGCTGCCTCTCAGAACGCCTTCTATGCGCTCGATCTTTCGAAGCGGCTGGACCGCGACCGGCCCTGCTTCCGTTCGAACCCATGCCGTTACCCCATAGACTTGGCTCTGGAGGATGGGCCCTTGAAGGTTGTTGGCAGCATCTACGACGCCATCAACGAGCGCATTGTGGACGATCCATATACATCGGGCTCTTGGCTCGTTACGTTCAACAACCTTTTGGCGCACGAGGCCATACCGCTGGCCGGAGCGCTGACCTCTCTACTCGAGCTTTGCGAGGAGGCCATGGGGACCCAGGTGGAGATTGAGCTGGCCTGCGATATGGGAGACCGGGGCCGGCGTCGATCTGGCGGTACGCGCTCCGATGACCGGCGCGATCCCGTTCTTTACGTGCTGCAGGTACGTCCGGCTGTGGTGCATGACGTCCAGGCCGATCCGCGTATGCAGCAGGTCGATCCCGATCGTGTCTTCTGCAGGTCCGCCCTGGCGCTGGGACATGGGAGGTACGATGGGTTGCGAGACATCGTCTATGTTCGACGCGATACCTTCGACCCAGCCCGCTCGGTTCGCATCGCTCAGGAGGTAGGTGAGATCAACGCTTCTATCTCCGAAGGAGGGAGGCGCTACGTATTGCTCGGACCAGGGCGCTGGGGGTCGTCCGACTCTTGGCTGGGGATTCCGGTGCAGTGGTCGCAGATCTCGAAGGCCGCGATCATTGTCGAGGCTTCGCCGGCGGACTATCGAGTCGACCCCTCCCAGGGCACTCACTTCTTCCACAACATAACCGCTCTGCGAATTGGCTACTTCACAGTGCCGCCCGGTGCTACTCGCGAGGAGCCTCGAGACGATAGCTTCGTGGATTGGGAATGGCTGGATGCGATGCCGGCCGTCCGGGAGACCGAGCATCTGCGTCATGTTCAGCTCCATGAGCCGCTTGAAGCGTTCATCAACGGGCGAGAAGGTCAGGGCCTCTTGGCGCGGCCGAGAGAGCATTGAGCCCCAGGAGGATTCATGGAGGAGTCAAATGTCTAGCTCGCTCGTTCGCTTACCAATGAAGAGATTCTTCTTTGCCGGTATGGCGTCGGTGTTTCTCATCACTTCCGTTGGCTGCGTCGGTCTGACTAGGGGCAGAGGTGGTGGGTTCGAAGACCGCCTCATGGGAGAGGTGTTTTCAGACGAAGTCGATCCCCATGATCGGAATGGGGAGCAATACGGTGCCTGGGATCGCGATGAACCGGCCGAAGGAGACCCCTTCGTTCAGCAGAGGGATCGCCCGGCGGTTGATCCGAGTACCTCACCGTCTGGAAGCGATGATCTGTTTCGTGAGTATTTGAAGCTACATGAGAGACTTTCCGAGAGACGCGCATCCGGTTACTTATTGATGTGGGCCGATGCCCGTGTCTACTCCTCCGCCGATATCGGGGAGTCGTCTTCGCTTGGCCGGTTGGGCTATCGAGGGGAGAATAGGCGCGCGGGCAGAGGCCAGATGATTCCAGTTCGCGTGGCCGACTACCTCGGTGAAGCGGTGGAGGTGGAGACAATCTCGAGGGATGAAGCCAACCGACATTGTGATGGCAGCGTCCGAGGAGCTATCTCCGCCTACCGTCTTCGCATGTTTATCCCTCGTACCGAGATCGTGCCTGTCGTCGCCAGGGAGTTCGAGACGGTGTTCGACGACGGAAGCGTGCTTTTCGTGCCGCCGGGAGTGCCGGTTCGGCCTGCTGGCGATGTGCTCTTTGTTCGGCTCGCGGGTGGTGGGCTCGAGATTCCCATCGAGGGAAGACTGGATCACATCGGTCTCTCATACCGGGAGTCTGGCTTCGAGGAGGCTAGGCTGGCGCCCGATCCGATGCCCGATGTAGAGCTTGACGCGAGTTCCCCCCTTCGGCTGGCCGGTATGGCGGTTCAGCCGCAAATGTTGACTGGCGAGGCAGGGCGACCAAGGTGGGTTCAGGAGAACACGGAGGGTCCTGGAACCAGGGTCTACATGGCCAACCGATGCATCGCGGCCATCTACGTCACGAACGATCCCGATCCGGTCCGCGGAGGATCTTCCAGTGGCTTCGGGGCCTCGGGATCAGGTCTCGACGAAGACGATGCCGAGCATCTCTATGAAGTGAAGAGCAACGCCACGGCGTTCTGGCCCAATGGCCAGCGAGCCGGGGTCACCATTAGCCTTGCGAGGCACTACATAGAGCCCGAGGAGATCGGTAATCGTCTTTGCTTTACGGTGATGGGTGACCTGAAGGTCTGCCATGAACGTGCCGATGTGAGGATGGTCGACCGTACGGAGATCCGGATGTGATTGACCATTAGAGCGCCACGACATCACAGGATAGTCTCGGCCGGTTTGTTGTAATGAACGGCGGAGGTCGGTTAGATGTGAGCGACAATGACTCAGGAGCAGCAGGACCCGCTGGAAAGCGAGGTCATCAAGGCCAAGTTCTTCGAAACTCTCGGGTACTCCACCGTATGGGAGGACGAAGCGGTCATCGAACAGGGTCTCGTGCCCAAGCCTGGAGATCGAGTCTTGAGCATCACCTCTGGAGGCTGCTTCTCTCTCCATTTTCTGCTCTATGGCGTGGCGGAGGTGATCTCCATTGACTTCAACCGGAAGCAGAGCGATCTGCTCTCTTTGAAGGTTGCTGCGCTAGCGAGCCTTTCGCATGAAGATCTTTGGCGTTTTCTCGGTTTGTCTCCATGTGGGAATCGTCGAGCACTGTACGGACGGGTTCGTGGCGAGCTAGAGCAGTCGGTCAGGCGACGTGTGGACGAACACCGAGAGTGGATCGAAGAAGGGCCTAGCCTTGCCGGTCGTCAGGACCGCTTCTTGTTCACTGTGGGAAGAGTGATCGAGATGCTTCAGGGGCATCGCCGTGTCGAGGCCTTGCTGTCTTGCGAAGATGCGGAGGCACAACGAGAGTTCTATGATAAGCAGTGGAACGGGAAGAGGTGGAGAACGCTCAACACGCTCTTGTTCAACCGAGTAGTTCTATACAAGGCCTTCGACAAGGAGCATTTCGTTCATTCAAAGGAGAAGAGCCCCGCGCGAAGGCTGCGCCTCGAGATCGAAAGAGGCCTCCTGAATACACCAGGCGCCGAGAACTTCTACCTCCATTACCTATTTAAAAAGACGTATCGTTCCAGGGAGGATTGTCCGGCCTGGTTGCGTGCCTCCAACTTCGAGAAAGCTCGAAGCGGGCTCGATCGTCTCCGCGTTCGTACCGGTCAGCTAGAGCACCTACTTTGCGAGCTGCCGTCTGACTCCATAGATTGCTTCAACTTCTCCAATGCCTTCGATTGGATGTCGACCGAGCACTTCGTGAAGCTGATGCAAGAGGCGGTGCGCGTGGCTCGAGACGGTGCTCGTCTCTGCTACTGGACGAACGTAATGAACACTCGAAAAGATCTCTCGTCTGCTGGCCGTCCCGAGCTTTGCGTAAACCACGATCTGGGAGCCCGACTCTCATGCTCCAGCCGAACTCCAGGTTATTCCGGGTGCGTAGTCGCTCTTGTCCGCAAGAGCTAGGAGACAGGGTAATTCATGGAATGGCTGATCGACGCTCTCTACGACAATCGCCTTGGGAAGAAACTGGGTGGCTGGGCGTTCATGTCACCTCGACTGCACAGGTGGGTGGAAACCGCCGCTGACAGTCCTCTTTCGAGGCTTTTGGCTCGATATCTGACTCAACGTTACGAAATCGACTTGGACGAAGCGGAGCTTCCACTCGAAGAGTATCGAACGCTCAACGAGTTCTTCACCCGGCGACTCAAGCCAGGGGCTCGCCCCTTCACGCAAGACCGGTTCGCATTCGTTTCTCCCGCCGATGCCATGCTGAGTGTGAGGACGAACCTGTCCATAAGCGAAAGGTTGAACGTAAAGGGAATCGATCTGGACGTCGGAGGCCTGCTCGACGCTCCGAAGAGAGCCCTTGAGTTCGACAAAGGGGTGATGCTCGTTTGGCGACTGTATGTGCCCGACTGCCATCGGTTGTACTTCCCATGTGATGGCACCGTGGGCCGGATCGAACGAGTCTCAGGAGACTATTTCTCGGTGACTCCAAGAAGGAACAACAGCATCTCCCATTACGAGAAAAACCAGCGATGGATAACGGAGTTCAACTCGGATGAGTTCGGCCGGATGCTCTTCGTCGACATCGGAGGGTTCTTGATAAGCTCCGTCCAATTCTCTGCTTGTGAAGGAGAACGAGTCGAACAGGTCCAAGAAAAGAGCATCTTCCGGTTCGGCGGATCTACGCTAGTGGCCCTGCTGGGTCCTGGCCGTATCGAGTTGACAGATAGGCTCCTCCAGGCTTCTTGTTCTGGAGAAGA